>CAIVEH010000245.1 GCA_903904855.1 uncultured Bacteroidota bacterium
AGTAAGATGGTGTACTTTATTTAATCAACATCACTAAGTTAGTCATCAATTTAAGTTTGAGCTACTTACTACCATTATATTTACCTGAAAGTTGCCTAACCGCCTGTTGTATATTTAATTGTTAAATATGATTAGCCGAATTATATAATACTCTTTCATAATTGTGTAAATCTTTAAAGCTATCAGGATGCCACCTTTACATCGTGATTATTCTATCGCAATACAAACAGCAATTATGAACAAACAGATTATGTATTTACTGGCAACCGCAGCTATCTTCAGCAGCATTCAGGGTATGTCTCAGACGGGTACAACTCATCATAAAATATCAAAACCTATTCCGGCGGGTTGCCCTACAGTGTCGCCTGTGCACCGGCACAGAAAGCCGGTAGTACCTGAAGAAGAAACAATAGTATTTAACAGCCACTCTACATCGGCAGTTGTAGAGTTCAGAAAAGGGAAAATATATGTAAATGACAGCGAGGTAGCCAAAGTGAAGCATTGCGGCTATGACGATTATTCTGTAAGAGTGAATTACATTGCTCCTCCGGCACCTGTAGGCATAGAGAAAATCAATGCTTTTTCAGGTACGAATACAGGTAAACCATTGCTGGGTGTTGTTACCTGCAACAGCTGTCAGGAAGGCGCTACCATAGAGGAAGTTATACCCTGCAGCCCTGCCGATAAAGCCGGCCTGTATGAAGGAGATGTTATCATAAAGATCAACGGGCACGAGATAAACAATAAGTCTGATCTTGCTGAAGCAATTGCAGGTTATAAACCAGGAGATGATGTAACTGTAGCCTACAGGCGTTGCGGTATGACTCATACCGCCAGTGCAGAACTAGGTGATAAAGAAAAAGTAGAAAACAGTGATTGTGCCAATAGGGATACCTATTCAGAATGTGGTGGTTGCTATGCCATGAAATGGGGGCGGTAATAATTTAATTTGGGCCATAGAGGTACTTGGAAACTTTCCCCCTGAACTGAAATAAAAATCCCCTGTTACAATCTGGTAGCAGGGGATTTTTAAATCAAACTATTTTCAACTAAATAAGCTGTATGCTTCTGTTTACAAACTCTGTCAAATCAGCGCCGGTAAGCATTCCCTGCGATAACAAAGCAAGATCAAATGCCTGTTTTGCGAGTTTCATTTGTGCTTCTTCGCCTTCTGTATTCAGTATGCGGCTTACCAGTTTATGGTTGCCGTTAATGGCCACATTGTAGTTGTCGGGCATCATGCCATAGAAGCTCATTCCGCCACCACCCAGCTTGGCCATGTCTTTCATGCGGCGCATAAATTCGTCCATGGTTACGGTTACAGGCTGCTCGTCAATGCCCAAGCCTTCCACCGATACTTTCATATCCTTGCGGTTGATGGCTTTTTCGAAGATTGCTTTCACCTTGTTGGTTTCATCGGTTGTAAGTACAGATTCTATTTTTTCTTCCTTGTCAATGAGCTTATCCACCACATCTGCATCTACACGCTTGATCTGGGTTTTCTCCAGCTTCATTTCCAGCTTCTGAATATAGTGGCTGTCGAGCGGTGAGTTCATCAGCAGCACATCATAGCCTTTTTTATTGGCCGACTGTATAAATGAATCCTGCTTTTCGGGTTCTGTACAATAAATGTATACCACTTTGCCATCCTTATCTGTCTGTAGCGGGGCTACTTTATCTTTATATTCAGTAAGTGTAAAGTACTCTTTTTTGGTATTGGTGAGTAAGGCAAAATCTACTGCTTTTTCATAAAACTTCTCATCGCTGATCATGCCATATTTCACAAACAGTCCGATATCGGTCCATTTTTCTTCATAGCCCTTACGGTCGTTTTTAAATAGCTCTGCAAGTTTATCAGCCACTTTGCGGGTTATGTAGCTGTTGATCTTTTTTACATTACTATCGGCCTGCAGGAAGCTGCGCGATACATTCAGCGGAATATCGGGTGAGTCAATAACACCATGCAGCAGCATCAGAAATTCTGGCACAATATCTTTTACTTCATCAGTAATGAATACCTGCCTTGAGAACAGCTTGATTTTATTGCGCTGTAGTTCTATATCATTCTTCACCTTAGGGAAGTAAAGAACACCTGTAAGATTGAACGGATAGTCTACATTCAGGTGAATCCAGAACAGCGGCTGTTCGCTCATTGGGTAAAGCTCCCTGTAGAAAGACAGATAATCTTCATCTTTCAGTTCTGCAGGCGCCTTGGTCCAGATAGGGGTTGTATTATTAATGATATTGGGAACTTCAATTTGTTCAGGCTTTTTTTCTTCTTTTTTTGTTTCTTCCTTTTCCTCCTGGCCTTCTTCTGCAGCCTTATCAGTTGTTTCTTCTTCAACTATTTCTGCCTCATCAAAGCTTTCATCTTCAGCTTCATCTGCCGATTTATACTCTGTCTTGGTGCCAAACTGGATGGGTATTGGCAGGAATTTGCAGTACTTCTCCAATATGCCTTCCAGCTTGTATTTATCCAGAAACTCTTCTGAATCCGGGTTGATATGGAGTATAATATCGGTGCCTCTTTCGGTACGGCTGCCATCGGCAATTTCGAATTGGGTGCTGCCGTCGCAGGTCCAATGGGCAGCAGTTGCACCGTCCTGGAAGCTGAGAGATTGAATCTCTACCTGGTCGGCAACCATGAAAGCAGAGTAAAAACCTAAACCGAATTTACCAATCAGTTCATTAGCATCTTTAGAATCCTTGAATTTCTCCACAAATTCCTCCGCGCCCGAAAAGGCTATCTGGTTAATGTACTTCTTGATCTCCTCTGCGGTCATTCCAAGACCATTATCTGATACAGTGATAGTCTTTTTGTCAGCATCAAATGCAATGGAAACTTTAGGATCGCCAAGGCTGCCATTGTATTGACCAAGGGCCGCCAGCCTCTTAATTTTCTGCACAGCATCAACTGCATTCGAAACGAGTTCTCTCAGGAATATCTCGTTATCAGAATAAAGGAATTTTTTAATAATCGGGAAGATGTTCTCCGTGTGAATGGAAATGTTGCCTTTTTCCTGCATAATATATTATGTTTCGTTTAATCATTACCTATCAATCTGCATTCCAAACTGATTTGATTGACAAAATGACAGAAAATGAGTAGCGCTAAACGGTCGAGACTGTCAGGGTTATTCATATATTGTTTGGGTAATAGGGTTATATGTTATTCAAAACCTGTTATCCTTGCCTCAGCCATTGCTTCATTTTGGGAAAAGTAAATTCATCAGGCAATTGAGCAGACTTTAATTCTCTGGTCATACCCAACCACTGAAGAATAGGAACGCCAAGAATGGAGCCTCCCTCATTGCATTCTGTGAATGCCTTAATCAGATTTCCTGAACCTTCTTTATATCCGCCAGAATGAAAAAGGATTTCATCGTCTATTTGCAGATGTACTTTTGCAGCCCACGACCAGGCTATTGCTGACATCTCCGCTGCACCAGAAATTAGATCTCCGGACAGATTTTCAGAGCCATTTGCCAGTGACCTGTCGATAGGTAGCAAAACAGCCAGGTGCCCGGCCTCATGCAAGAGATCACCGGGATAGGTTAGCTGTTCCGGATCATAAATAATAGATCCATACTTTATTTCCACACCTGGCAAAAAAGTATCTTCAGGAACCTGTTCTTGCCTGCATTCAATACCAATCTCATTAATGAACCCGGATATTTTTTTGATCAGTTCAATATTTGTTACTTTAGCATATAACTCCATGACTCCGTACTTTGTTTGAAAAATGACAAATTTAATGCAATGAACTGGAAGCGTTACCCCGTTTTATTTGTGTTATGATTTTAATAAAATGCTGATTTTTCAAGGCACTCCCTAACAAGTTATCATTTTACTACCAATAACTTAGCAGTAAATTTACTTTTCACTGCTCCATGGCCTAAGATGTATGGCTTATAAATACAGTTTTACTGAGTTGTTACTGTTCCCTCCTCTTGGGCTGAATGAGTACAGGCTTAAAGAAAGATTGCTGGGAAAAACAGTATTGATTACCGGGGCAAGCTTTGGTATAGGTGAGAGCCTTGCATATAAACTTGCGGCAGCGGGCACTCATCTTTTACTTGTAGCCAGAACGGAAGAAAAGTTACACGAGGTAAAAACAAGGATAGAAAATGCGGGAGGTAAGGCAACAGTTTTCGTAACAGACATATCGAAGCCGGATGAGGTAAAGGATTTAATTGATAGCCTTAACCGGATACCGGGGGGAGTGGATATTCTAGTTAATAATGCTGGAAAATCTATCAGGCGGTCAATTATGGAGTCGCTGGACAGACCGCATGATTTTAGCCGTACCATGGCTATAAATTACTCAGGGCCGGTACAATTGTTGCTTGCACTTATTCCGGTACTTGTGAAAAACAAGGGGCAGATCATCAATGTTTCCACGGTATCTGTACTGCTGGCGCCAACCCCTAAATGGGCAGCTTATCAGGCTTCCAAATCAGCATTTGATCAGTGGTTCAGGTGTGTTTCGCCCGAACTGAATGCCAGGGAGGTAGCCACAACTTCAATATACCTGCCGCTGGTAAGGACCCGGATGATAGCACCCACATCTGAATACAACAATATGCCCGCAATGGATCCGGACCATGTTGCAAAGGTCATTTGCAAATCTGTTATTTCAAGAAAGAGAAAATATGTACCCTGGTGGTTGTTCTCCGGTCAGCTAGGATCGCTATTATTTAGAGGTATATGGGAATCCTTGAATACCCGTTTACTGAGACGAAAATCAGATTATGCTCAACGCTCTTAAGAAACTATATAAAATCAAGTTGCTCAGCCTGAAGGGTATATTCCTTCTTTTGCATTCTGTTTTCAAAGGGGGTATAAACCTGATGGCACTATTGCGGTATGCGGCCAAAAGATTCCCTGGCAACATAGCAGTATCTGATAACAACGGGGATATTACTTATACGGATTTACTTGCCCAATCTGAACAACTAACCATTTTACTGGCTGAACAATACCAGGTAGCCCGAGGGAAAAAGATTGCATTAATGTGCCGGAATCATGCATCATTGGTGCGATCTGTATTTGCTGTATCCCAGACCGGCGCTGATTTGTACCTGCTGAATGTGGAAATGAGCCTCGCCCAATTCAACACGTTTTGCGGCAGGCATTCGTTTGACCTGGTGATCTATGATGAAGAGGTCTCAGCGCTGATCAGGGAATCGCCATTAAAAGCTAAATTGATTGTCTCATATAGCCAAGGCCTTTTGTCTGTTGATAGTATGGCGAAATCGGGTGGGGGAGGCAACAGCAAAATAGCCAGGGTCCGTTCTGGCAAAATTACTGTTCTTACTGGTGGCACTACGGGTGAATTCAAGACAGCCGCGCGTAAAGCATCAATGGTCAATTTCCTGGATCCTTTTCTAGACCTGGTTATTAAGCTTAACCTGGAAAGCGTTAAATCCGTTTACATTGCCACACCCGTTTACCATGGGTTTGGAATTGCTTCATTATTTATGGGGATGATGCTGGGCACCAGACTCTACCTGCTGCCCCGGTTTGAAAAGCAAAAGGCGTGTGAACTGATCCGTAATAACAGAATTGAATCGGTTACCCTTGTGCCTCTTATGCTGCACAGAATGATGGAATATGATCCGGAAGCATTGAGCTCTCTTACCTGTATCATATCCGGCGGGGCAATGCTTGATGCCAAACTGGTAAGGAAAACAACATCGCGGCTGGGCAACATTCTGTTTAACCTGTATGGCACTTCGGAGGCCGGGGTCTCTGTGATGGCAACACCTGCTGACCTGGTATATGATAATAGCACATTGGGAAAGGCGATAAAGGGTGTAACTATAAATTTGCTGGATAAGGATAATATTGAGGTGGCGGATGGAACACCAGGACGGATTTGCATCAGGAGCAAGTGGAGTGTAAGGCCTGATGGTGACAGCTGGATTGAAACTGGTGACCTTGGATACAGGGACAGGGCAGGTTACTATTTTCTATGTGGCAAGACTGACGATATGATTGTTTCGGGTGGAGAAAATGTTTATCCCGTGGAACTGGAGCGGGTACTGCTACAGCATGAGCATATAAAACATGCCGCAGTGATAGGAATAAGCGATGTGGAGTTTGGGCAGCGACTGAAAGCGTTTGTGGTTCCTGCCGGTGATTGTGTTATCCCTGCTGAAGAGCTGAAGCAATGGCTGAGTATACGGGTTGCCAGGTACCAGATGCCAAGGGAAATTGAGTATATGGATGAACTGCCTTTTACTTCGTTGGGGAAGCCGGATAAGAAGAGATTGGTTTGATTAAACGTGGATTTATTCTTTTTAATCGAACGAATAAGCAGATACATTATGGTATTTGTGGAAGGAGATGGTTTCTTTGGGGTCGTAGCTGTCGGGGTTATTCATTTTGTATTTGAGGTATTTCCATAGCTCGGATGTGGAGGTGGTATAGGGGAGTTTGCCGGCTTTGAATCCGGCCAGGGTAAACTCTACATTGCTGATTTTGCGAAATTCGTAGATGAAGTAACCTTCATCGGTGCCATCGTCGGCAATATTGTTGATGCAGGCAAATGTTTTACCGCCGAGGTTGCTCATAATTACTTTGTGCGGCGTGAGATAATTGGGGTTGCCATTGCTGTCAATATCGTAAATGGTGAGGTTGCCTTTCTTCAGGTCGCGCTCCACTAGCCAGGCTTTTTCAGGTTTGCCGAGTTCGTTTTCTTCGTGCCAGCGGCCGCGAAGCCATGGCTGCACTTCATAGCTACCCTGATCGACCGGAATTTTGATAAGCAGCGGACAACCGGTAAGGGGTAGCAGGAACAGTACCAAACAATAAATTGCCAGCTTTTTCATCGAGGAGCGTATTTAAGAATAAAAGTAATCAGGATTTTCGGGAATTTCAATTATTATTGCCGGAACAATGGCTATGGCGGAGTTGCCCCTGTATGCAGAGATTAAACCAATTGACCTGCTTATAGACAATACTTAACACAGCTTAAATTGATACTATGAAATTTAACTACAAAGCTCATAAAGTAAAACACAAAGTACACAATATTTTATGTCATGAAAGGAAGGGTCCAAAGTTTATTTCTTGATAGAATCAATTTTTTTGGCTTTACGTATTTAATATGGAAAACGAAAACAATACACCAGGCCCGAAGGAAATAGTGGATATAATGACTGCCCGCGATGGGTTCTCGAAATGGCTTGGTCTTGTGATTGATGAGGTTGGGTTGGGGTATTGCAGGTTGCACTTTACTGTGCGCAGGGAAATGCTGAACGGGTTTGCGAGTATTCATGGGGGTGTGCTGTTTTCGGCATCTGATTCGGCTTTTGCATTTGCCGGAAATTCGCACGGAAGGATTACTGTGGCGCTCGATGTTTCGATATCCTTTACGCGGCCTGCCAGTGAGGGGGATGTGCTGACTGTGGAGGCTAAGGAAATATACCTGGGTAATAAAACCGGGGTTTATGATATACGCACTACCAATGAGGCAGGGGAACTGGTGGCTGTATTCAAAGGTACTGCCTACCGGACATCAGCTCTGGTTAATAAATGATTATGGTATCAGTGGCAACAAAATATCGTCCAGGCTACTGATGCCGGGAATGTTTTCTGAAACGAATCCCTCGCCATACTTTACTCCTATGCGCTTTCCGTTAAACCCATCTTTGTGAATAATGTTGTCGATAAATCCTTCGGTGGCAATATAGGATAGTGGTTCGGTTGAGTCAGGATTGTAGAACTGGCTGCTGTAGCATTTTATGGCCTGTAGCTTCTTGTCGAAAGTGTCGGAAATATCGACTATAAAATTGGGTTCTGCATGTCTGTCCTGCAAATAGTGGAAAACGCGTTTTGGGCGCCATGCTTCCTGAGGCTTGCCTTCCCAGGTAGTTTCTATTTTGCGCAGTCCGGAATAGAAGCAGGCGTCAGAGATTAAGCGCCCGCCCCGGCTATGGTCAGGATGTCGGTCGGCAATGGCATTGGCTAAAACAATTTCGGGTTTGTAATGGCGTATGTAGGTAATTATCATTCGCTGGTGCGCCTCATCATTACGGAAAAAGCCATCAGCCATTTTTAAGTTATGACGTACTTTAATTCCCATAACTTCGCCTGCTGCCTTAGCTTCTTTGTACCTGTTCTCTACTGTGCCGCGTGTGCTCAGCTCGCTTTCGCTCAGGTCGATAACACCGGTTGCCTGACCAGCAAGTGCATGTTTTATGAGAGTGCCGGCGCAACTTAATTCTACATCATCGGGATGGGCAGCAATGGCTAAAATATGTAGTTTCATGAAATCGAATGAAAGTGGTAAAACATAACCTTACTCAGATAAACCTAAGATTACCTGATAAATAATTTTGAGTTAACTACTCCATGGGCTGTAAATGCCGATAGAATGTATATACCTGGCGGTGCGTCGATATCGAGAGTTAACTGCAGGTTTGTAGCAACAGAGAATTCTTTTATTTTTTGTCCGGCGATGTTACTGAAAGTCAATTGAACCGGTTCATCAAATTCAGATCTGATATTTACAGTAAATTGTCCCTCGCCTGGATTGGGAAATATTTTAACCCCAACCGGATCAACTATCGGAGAAGGAGTGCCTAATGTGGTGCTTGCATAGCGCAGGCGGTTATTCCCTTTATCGCAAATATAGACACCACCTGCAGAGTTAATTGCAAGGCCCTGGGGGAAATAAATTTTAGCTGATTTAGCGGGTCCGTTATCGCCGCCATAACCCTGAATACCATTTCCGGCAAATGTAGTAATGACATTAGTTACTGCATTTATTTTGCGTATGCGTGCATTTGCAAAGTCGGAAAAGTAAATATTACCTGCAGGATCGCAGGCAATGCCTGTAGGTTCAAAAATATTTGCATTGGTGGCCATGCCGCTGTCGCCGGAATAGCCAGGATAAGCGATGCCTGCTATTGTGCTGATATTGCCAGAGAGGTCTACCTTACGTATGCGGCTGTTTTTATAATCTGCGATATACAATATACCCGTTGAATCGACAGCCATATCCTGTGGTGCATTAAGCAAGGCTGAACCAGCAGGGCCGCCATCTCCTCCAAAACCAGCGGTGCCATTGCCGGCTATTGTGCTTATGTTGCCGGACAGATCCACTTTTCTGATTGCATTATTTCCGGCATCGGCTATGTACACATTACCTGCAAGATCGACTTTTACCCTGGTGGGGCTATCGAGCTGTGCTGCTGCTGCTGCTGCGCCGTCGCCTGTGTAACCCACTGTTCCATTACCCGCAAAAGTAGATATCACACCAGCAGTGTTTACTTTACGGATACGGCTGTTTTTCCGGTCGGCGATGTACATATTACCGGCAGTATCTAAAGCAACTCCTGATGGATAGTTGAGCCAGGCAGCTGAAGCCGGGCCGCCATCACCGCCAAAGCCACCTTCACCAGTACCCCACTCAAATCCTGATCCAACGACAGTATGAATTATGCCATTACCATCAATCTTGCGAATTACATTATTGATCGCGTCTGCAATAAAAATATGGCCTGTTTCATCGAGGGCAATAGCTTCGGGCCAATGCATCTGACAATGTATAGCAAGTCCACCATCGCCAGCGTAGCCTTCAGTTGTAATTCCAGAAACAGTTATAATTACCTGCGCCTGCACCCTGAATGAAAAGCTAAAAGAAACTAGAAGACAAAATAAAAAAGCACGTATTTTCATAACTAACAGTTAATAAATTATTATTAAGAGGTTTCCCGCTTTAAAGGTATGGAAAGATAACGAATATTATTACAACACCATCAGGTAAAGTAATTGAATTTCTATTGAAATCAATTACTTTACCTGATGGTGAGATCTAAGAAAATCAGGCATTTTACTGCTTAACAAACTTCCTCACTTCGCTGTTATTTATTTTGAGGCAGTAAATACCTGGTTTTAAGTCTGCAACATTTATTTGCACCTGATCACTACCATACTCCCCGGTGAAAACTGGCTGACCTGTGATATTGGAAATGGTAACCATGGAGATTTTATTAGCTGAACTAATATTTATTATACCAGTAGCAGGATTAGGGAAAACAGAAAAATGACCTTCATTACTGATTTGCGGAACACCCGCTGTTTCATCAATAAATTTTATAGTAAAAGCATTTCCGGTACCATTGTAAGGAATTAGCTTTACTGAATCAATATTAGATACCGGTCCACCAAACATGCCGGCAAGATATACATTCCCCATACCGTCTGGAGCAATAGAATATCCCACTCCGCCATTATCAGCATTACATCCTTTAAACCACATTTCATCGCCATATGTATTATATTTTGTAAGGAAGAAACCTTGGGTAGTCATGGTAGAAGCGCCGAAAAAAGTAGAAGAACCATAGTTCCATCCAGTTATATAAACATCGCCGTTTCTGTCTGTTGCTATCCCATTTGAATTTACACCGGAGGTGCTTTCTATACAATTAGCCCATTGTACAGAACCAGATTGGCTAAATTTGGCCAGATAGCTACTTTGTCTATACGAAGGGTTATAGAGTATATATACTCCAAATATAAGCATGTGAGATTGGAAATTTCCTGTTACATACAGATTCCCATAAATGTCGGTAACCATGTCTTCCACCTCAGTCATCTGAGAATGGCCTGTATCTCCAATTATTTTAGCGGATTCAGCTGTACCTGAAGTATTGAATTTCAGAATGAATGACTCGCCATTTGATATTGTTAATGAAATACTTCCAAAAGCTATAATACCACGATAATAATTTGCTGAGATATATAAATTCCCTGCCTGGTCTACTGCCATTTTAGTTTTAATTCGTAATGGGTTCCCACTACTGATACCGCTCTGACTTATAGCCCATATATTTGCTCCATTTGTGTCGAATTTGGCTGCAAAAATGTTTGTCTTCGAGCCCGTATTGGTAAGGTTTGTACTATTGAAAGTCAAACTACTGTCATAGTACCCTGCAATATAAATATGACCTGATGCATCTGTGCCAATACCGGCCACAACACTCTTCCCCTGGTAGTTTTTTGCCCATATCGTATTGCCATCTTCGTCGAACTTTGCTATATAAATATCATCACCTCCCTGATTGGTTAAAGTGAAGCTGCCAAAGGTGAGAGATGAACCAGTAAAGTTGCCTGTCAGATACAAGTATCCTGCTTTGTCAATGGTTATTCCATCTACACTGGCGTTATTATCACCTCCGAAATTTTTAGCCCATAACACTGTGCCAGAGGAATTGTATTTTACCAGATAAATATTCTGGTAATAATTAGTATTTGACAAAATGGTAGTATCAAAATAATCATATGGACTATTGAATGTACCTGCTGTATAAATATTGCCGGCAGCATCAGTAATAACTGAATTATTACTAACAGTATTCTGCCCATTTCCCTGCTTTGCCCAGGCACATTGCTGCGCATAACCAACCGATAAATTCAGTAATAAAATGAATGTTGAAATAATTGTCTTTTTCATAAGAATAGATTTGGAATTCATGCCATTGGTAACAATAACAGAAATTCAGGTGAAGATTTGATTATCACCTTTATAGACGAAAAAAACGCACTGAATCTTGGGTAGGGGAATGAATATTTTTTAGCAATGCCTGAGGTATACTGATACTTTGTAAACGGGCAGCCATAATCGGTTCTTAGTGCATTATTGCAATTTTCTCTTTTTGAATGATCCCAGTTTCATCCTGAATGACAACTATATAAAGGCCACCAATCCATTCAGTGGTGTTGATGGAACAGGCAGTCTGAAACACAGTATTGGTGCGGAATACAGTCTTGCCGGTTATATCATAAACCGATATTTTAATTTCGGAGTTTAATGGTTTATTGCTTGCAAGGCCAATATAACCTGATGCTGGATTGGGCGAAATGGTGAGACGGTTTTTATCAATCAATTTGGTAATGCCCACATTGTGCGGTTTCATTGCACTTACAAATGTGCCACAGGTATCCGGGCCTTTTTTATAAAAAGTATAACCCTGCTGTTGCTGTATACCGGATGAGGCATTGAAGTTGGATTTGCCGGTTAAACCATACCCGACACTATAGGTGTTTGACGTATAGGATGCACGGTACACTGTACCATCGTAACCAAACCCGGTGGCTTTATAATCCTGATCAATAACGTAGGCGGCTGGGCTGTCGCATAGTCCACTGAAAGGAACATTTTTGGGGAAATAATGAAATAGATATCCTGCGGTTGATTCTTCGGGCATGGTGAGTAAACTAATAAGGTGACTCGTATCTCCGTAGCCACTGTAGGAGCCGTTTGCCCTTGTGGTATCCCAGATGGTAGTAGGGTAGGTGGTATTCAGATTTATTGCCATGGTATGCTCAGGTCCCGAATAACCAACTGTTGTTGCGCCAGTAGTTTTATTGGACACTGAATCTAAAGTATACAGGTGGTAATAATAAGGGACAGTGATACTGGTTGCAACAAAATGGTTTTCATAAACATCGCCAACTGCAAAATCATAGATCTGAAATTTTGTTGGGTTATAAAAACTAAAGAGTCTGAAAATAGAATTGACCGTATCAGGTGCATTGTCCATACAACCCAGGTCGCAGGTGCCAAGGTTGCCCAGTACCACATCAAGGTAGTAGTCTATAAAACGGATATTACGGTAGTAGTGAGGTGATACATAGGAAATCGTATCAGGGCGGTGGTAAGGGAATGTATACAAATCAAAGACCTGGACAAAGCCATGATTTTTGCTTAGCCATATCTGGAAATTATTTACCGGATCATTTGGGTATGAATAGAAAATGCTGTCGCAGAATATGGATATTTTTTTAATCGAATCAAGCACTCCCATTACGGTCATTGTATCTACTGCGGTTACAGTGGCTGTATAATTAAAATGGGAAGTATCGTTATAAAATATCCAACTGGCGCCAAGGGTTGCCTGTGTTTTAATGATTACAGTATCCCAAAGGTTATCGAACAGATAAGTTCCATCGGCATGACGAATCACTTTGCCCCCCAGCCAGCTACCGCCCAGGAAACTGTGGGAGGTGCCAATAAGGTAGTTACTGATCCGCTGTGTTTTGTAAGGATAATAAATTACATCGGTACCACTTGTCACTGTTGAGTCTATTCTGATACCGCGTACATAGTTTTTACCATTCATGAAATAGTTCTTTACGGCTGGTTGCAGGCAGTTGTAATTCTGGGCTGATAATTGTATACTTAAACACAGAACAAACAGAAACAGAAAGCTTTTCATGAATAAAGTATTTTGTTAATGATTAATGATTATTTTTTTCTTTCCTGAAATACCATAATCGTTTTGACAGATTACTATATACAAACCTGATAGCCAGGTTTTAATATCTATAACCAGGTTGTTTGGCGTTAACGGTTCTGACCTGAAAACACAATTGCCAACTTCGTTATAGACAAAAATAAAAGGATGTGAACTTATTGAGCAGCCTGCCGATACATTGAGGTAATCAGTAGCAGGGTTCGGTGATATTATTATTTCATTTGTTTTTAAGTTTTCCGGAACAGAGGTATGGTATGGATCAATATTAGCCGGCGAACCACAAGGGATTGAATCTTTAATGATGTAATTGTAGTTTTCAAACTGTTGGGTGCCATAAGCTATACTTAATACATGAGCAGATTTACCATACCCTATACTATACACTGTGGAGTCGATTGATGGTACAATAGTAATCCCATTATATGCAAAACCCAGTATCGAAAGAAATGAATAAGACTCAGGGCTATCGCATGAAATATCAGGAAAAATTAAGTGGGGATGGTAATACAGAATATAACCTCCAACACTTTCTTCAGGCATTCTGAATCTGTCTATGAGGTGGCTGGTATCAGCCGGTATAGAAATTGGGGCAGAGGTATAAGTAGTGTCATGTGATATGGGTGTATGCGAGAAATCAGTTATGGCATTCATTCGATGCATTGAGCCAGTGTAGGTTACATTGTCGGCTGTTAAGGTTTTTGTCATTATTGAATCAAAGGAGTAGGTATCGGCCATAACAGAACCGCCGATTGAGTAGGTATTTGAGTGCCATTCGTAAATATCGCCTGCAGCAAAATTATTTAATTCCATTTGTGTTGGGTTATGTAGCTCAAAAACATGAAATAATGAATTTATGCTATCAGGTGCATTAACGCGGAGGCAAAGATCACAACTTCCCAGATTATTCAATAATGCATCAAGATAGAAATCGATTTGGCTTATTAAAAGTCTGTCAGGCGGGTGAAATGAAAATGTATCAGGCCGGTGATATGGGAAAGTGTATAGATCGAATACTTGTACAAAGCCCGAATTCTTGCTTAGTATTATTTCGAAATTGTTGACCGGATCAGCCGTATAAGGAACACCACCTGTACTATCAGCTTTAATTGTTATTTTCTTGACTGAGTCAATGATGCCTGAAATGGACATGGTATCCTCGGCGGTTACTGTAGCAGTGTAATAGATATTGAATGTATCGTTGAAAAAGATCCAAGAATCTCCTGTATGAGCCTGTGTTTTTATGGTTATTGTATCCCAAATATTATCAAACAGGAAAGTTCCATCAGCTTTTTTGATTATCTTTTTGCCAAGCCAGCTACCACCAGTGGAATCTAATGTCGGTACACCTGTGATATAATTACTTTTTCTTATGGTTTGGTAAGGATAATAAATCACATCTGAGCCACTTGTTGTTGTAGAATCAATCCGGATTCCACGAACATAGCCATTGCCATTTATGAAATATTTCTTATCCGAGGGTTGAAAACAATTATAATTCTGAGTATGGGCTGTGTAAGTGCAAAACAAAAGAATGATAAGTAGCGATTTTTGCATTGGCATTTTTTTATAAAATTAATACTATATGGTGTGGTGTTTTAATTTCAATGGAAGATTATCTTTTCAAGGTTATTTCATGAAATAAATATGTATTTTGGCATGTCCGGTTTTCTGGTTTGCATTTAAATCCACAAAATGTATGCCAGATTTTCGATCTTGTGAAAATAATATTCAAATATATGGCAGCAATTAGTTTTCAGGAATTCAATATTGATTTTTGTATCAAATAGGTAGTTCGCGCAATTTTTTTTAATTTCACGCCCCAAGTTGAATATTATGCATCAAATAGTAGATTTATTAAAGACGTTGCTTGCTGACCCTGATAAACTCATGACTTTTATTACCACTCATGGCGGGCTATATGTGGTTATGTTTATCATCTTTGCTGAGACAGGATTGTTTGTAGGCTTTTTTCTGCCCGGTGATTCTTTGCTATTTATTACCGGCATTATTATAGCCAATTCACCAGCTCCGTTTGGCAATGAAATTTTGAATCTTATCTGGTGGATATCTCTTATAAGTGTATCGGCAATAGCTGGCAATATGGTCGGTTATTGGTTTGGGAGAGAATCGGGCCATTTGTGGTTTGAAAGAAGAGATACCTGGCTATTCAAACAAAAGCACCTGAAGCAGGCGCACGATTTTTATGAAAAAAAGGGGAACCTTGCTATTATACTCGGCAGGTTCTTGCCAATAGTGCGGACTTTTGCACCGCTTGTGGCCGGAATAGTGGATATGACCAAGAAGAAATTTATCTCCTTCAGCATCATAGGCGCATTTGCATGGGTAACCAGTATGGTAATGACCGGCTTTCTGTTGGGACATAATGCATTTGTAAAACATAATATTGATAAAATTGTTATCGTGATTATTTTGGTAACTACATTACCTGTAATATTTAAAATGATATTTGGTAAGAATAAGACAACTGCCGCCTGAAGTGCCAACCAATAATCCACAATAATATGGATCAGAAAAAAGCAATAGGTTTACTGAGCATCCCGGTCATTGTAGCTGCTTTGGGTTATTTTGTGGATATCTATGACCTATTGCTTTTCAGTATCATCAGGGTGAAAAGCCTAAAGGGAATTGGTCTTACCGATGCATTGTGCGACACTGAGGGCAAATTTATCATTAGTCTTCAGATGTACGGACTACTTCTTGGCGGCATCTTGTGGGGAGTACTAGGCGATAAGAAAGGAAGGTTAAGCGTACTTTTTGGTAGTATAGTGCTTTATTCACTAGCCAATTTCGCCAATGGTTTTGTACAAACTGTAAATCAATATGCCCTTGCCCGGTTTATTGCCGGTATAGGTTTGGCTGGAGAGTTAGGGGCAGGTATCACACTTGTTAGTGAATTGGTAACCAAGGAGGCGAGGGGTAAGGCCACATCAATAGTAGCAGGGGTTGGGCTTACCGGCGCAATTGCTGCCTACTTTGTAGCCCATTCGTTCGACTGGCGTATTTGCTATTATGTTGGAGGCGGTCTGGGTTTATGTCTTTTGCTAATGAGAGTAAGTGTATTTGAGTCGGGTATGTTCGAAAATATGCACGAAACCATTCAGAAAGGGAATTTCTTAATGTTTTTCAACAACAGAAGGCGGTTTAAAACTTATATGCTTGCTATTCTTATTGGTCTACCCACATGGTATGTAATAGGTATATTGATTACTTTTTCGAAAGAATTTGCCAAAAATTTCGGCTTTCCAGAAAATGATCCGGTAGATGCAGGTAAGGCGGTGATGCTGGCCTATATCACCATTTCGTTTGGCGGCCTGCTGGCAGGGTTTATGAGCAATTGGCTGAAAAGCCGTAAAAAGGCGCTTTATATATTTTATTCTATAACTATAGTAAGTATTGCCCTGTTTTTCTTTCAGAAAGGGGGGAACTCCACTACCATGTATATTATATGTATGGCCATGGGATTTGGCACCGGGTTCTGGTCTCTTTTTGTAACAATGGCAGCCGAGCATTTTGGCACCAACCTCAGGGCTACTGCTGCAACTACAGTTCCCAATATGGTACGTGGATCATTACCAATTTTGATCTTGCTTTTTAATGGCCTTAAACCTGGTTGGGGTTATATCAATGCAGCAGCTATTACGGGCATTGTGGTAATGGCCATCAGTACTGTTTCTGTTTTTATGACTACCGAAACTTTCGGTAAGGACCTGAATTTCATTGAGGAATAGGCAGGTATTTATTTCTGTTTTCTTTATAAATTAATTCTAAGTAGCACCCATCTGTCTTTCAATTATAATTTTTTCGTTCCCAGATAAACATATGTCTTTAGCGCATGTGAAATGGGGACAATTATTCGCCTATTTATTTCCTCTATATTTTGTTTTTTTTGGAATAAAGCATTATGTTTACAATTCATATTGTTAGCGTGCCGCATACTGCTTTGCCGGGATGCTTATATTATGCTATTTAAAATATTTAATTTAGTTGATTTCCGAGTTATTTTTAAAATAAACAACAGATTATGAGATCAGGAAAACTTTACCTACAAATGAGAAATTGCAAGACCTATCTGAATCCAAACCGCCTAGTCAGGACCTTTCTTTTTTTAAGTATTTTGTTGGTAAGCACTTCTGCATATGCCTTGCCCGGCCCATCCTTCACAGGTGGTGCATCACAAAGTTTGTCGGTATGCCAGGCTTCCGGTGCCAATTCAATTAACTCCTTATTGCAGATAACAGATCCGAATGTCGGTTTTACATTAACTTGGACTGTTACATCGGCCCCTACTCATGGAAGTATTGTTTCCGGAGGTACACAGTTGTCTACCGGAGGAGTTGTAACCCCTTCCGGATTTACTTATTCACCTACGCCCGGATATGGTGGTGCGGATGCCTTTACTGTCCAAATTTCTGATGGTTTCACCACGGCTTCTACAGTTATTAATGTTACCATTAGCCCAACTACGCTCAACACGGGTACTGCCAGTGTTTGTACCGGATCTACTACACTTTTAATTAATTCAACTGGTGGAGGTACATGGAGCAGCGCCACCCCTTCTGTAGCAAATGTTGGTACCGGCGGTATTGTAACAGGTTATTCTACAGGTACTGCTACAATATCTTATACTGTGGCTGGTTGTGCAGCTACAACTGCTGTTACTGTTAATCAAACCCCAACCGGTATCAGTGGTACCTTCAGTGCGTGCGTGGGCGGTTCAACTACTTTAACCAATGGCTATGCCGGTGGTACATGGACTAGTAGTGCTCCAGCTGTTGCTACAATTAATGCAGCATCAGGTCTGGTAAATGCTCTTACTCCTGGTACAACTACAATTACTTATAGTTTACCCGGCGGATGTACCGCTACTGCAACCTTTACTGTAAATGCAAATCCTGTAGCAATAGGCGGCCCATCAAGCGTATGTATCGGACAAACTATAACTTCAACTGATGCAACATCGGGTGGGGTATGGAGCAGCAGCGCACCTACAATTGCCTCAATCTGGTCGGGATCAGGGCTGATAACCGGATTGACAGCAGGTACTACCAATATAACTTATACTCTTGGAACAGGGTGCTATACCAGTAGCCCGGTAGTGGTAAATCCATTACCAGCTTCTTTTGCAGGTACAAACTCGGTTTGCGTTGGTGTAGGTACAACTTTAGTCACGGCTACAGGTGGCGGTACATGGAGCAGCAGCTCACCTGTTGCAACTGTGACTGGTGTAGGTGGAACCGGCACTGTGACCGGGGTATCAGCCGGGGTATTGACAATTACTTATACTATTACTGCAACCGGATGTTATCTTACTACACCTTTTACGGTTAATCCAAATCCGGCTGCTATTGCCGGACCTTCAGCTGTATGTGCCGGTTTAACAATCAGTCTGACCAATGCTACTACTGGTGGTGTGTGGACCAGCAGTACCGGAGCGGCGACGGTAGGTGCAGGAACAGGTGTTGTAACAGGTGTATCATCAGGAGCTCCTAACTTAATATATACATTACCTACCGGATGCTTTGCAACAACAGCTGTGGTTGTGAACGCTACACCAGCTACCATAGATGGTGGTCCGATTCCAACAATATGTCCCGGAACTACTACTACCCTGACCGATGCTACAGGAGCAGGCACCTGGGTGAGCAATAATACTGCAGTTGCAACTGTTAATGCAGCTACAGGTTTAGCTACAGGTGTTGCGGCTGGTAATTCTACTATTACGTTTACTTTAACGGCTACAGGATGTATAACAACATCAGTACTTACAGTTAATCCTAATCCGGCAGCAATTACCGGTACAGCAGTTGTTTGCCAGGGATTAAATACTACCCTGGCTTCAGGCTCGGGTGGTGGTACCTGGACCAGTCTGTCTCCCGCAAATGGTTCGGTTGTTTCAACAACAGGAGTAGTAACCGGAGTTACCGGCAGTACTACAGCTACCATTGTTTATACCTTACCAACGGGATGCCTGACTTCAGTTATTGTTACGGTAAATCCCTTACCTGCATCAATCGTTGGCTCTAACAATGTTTGTGTTGGTCTGACGACGCCTCTTACTGATGGTACAGGAGTTTCAACCTGGACAAGCAGTAATACTGCTATGGCTACAGTAGGTGCCGGTACAGGTATCGTTACCGGTGTTTCTGCAGGATCTATCAATATTACTTTTACCAATCCGGCAAATGGATGTATAGCCCTGTTGCCGTTTACCGTGAATCCAACACCGGCAGCAATAACTGGATCAAATAATGTATGCGTTGGATCTAACAGTGCACTTTCTGATGCTACTGGCGGTGGTACATGGAGTGTTGTGGCCGGAACAGGTGCAGCTACTATTTCCATTTCTGGTGTTGTTTCAGGAATTACTGCAGGAACCGTTAGTATAACCTATACTTTACCGGCAGGTTGCGTTGCAGCCATGCCATTTACGGTTAATCCTACTCCTCCAACACCTTCAGGTTCTTCTACTGTTTGTACAGGATTGACAACTATTTTGACTGATGGAACTGCCGGCGGTACCTGGACCAGTAGCAGCCCTACAAAGGCATCCGTATCCGGCGCTACTATAACCGGAGTATCAGCAGGTACCGCTAATATTACTTATACTACTTCGCCAGGAAGTTGTTTTGCAATTTGGCCAATGACAGTTAATCCTACTCCATCAGCAAATACAGGTACTGCTGTTGTTTGTATGGGTTCTAATACTACTCTTGCCAATAGCACAGCAGGTGGTACATGGAGCAGTGTTACACCAACGGTAGGGACTGTTTCTACAACTGGTGTTGTATCAGGTATTGCATCTGGAAATACTGTAATTTCTTATACCTTGTCAACAGGTTGTTTTGCAAATACTACGGTTACAGTAAATACTACTCCAACGGCAATAACCGGAGGCGCATCTACAGTATGTACCGGAGCTACTCTTGCCTTAACAAGTTCTGGAGGTATTACCTGGAGCAGCAGCAATACTTCATTGGCTACTGTAAATTCAAGTGGTGTTGTAACCGGAGTTGCTACAGGTACTCCAACAATCTCCTATACTATAGGATCCTGCTTTGTTACATACCCGATTACTGTTAACCAGACTCCTCCAAATATTGTGGGCAGCGGGCTTCTTTGTACCGGACTTACAACTACACTTACAGATGGAATAGGCGGTGGTACATGGGCAAGCAGTAATCCGGCAGCGGCAACCATTAATGCTGCCACAGGAGCTATTACAGCAGTAGCCGTTGGAAATTCAAATATCAATTATACATTACCTGCAGGTTGTACAACACTTCTGGTGGTTACAGTAAATATTCAGCCAGGGACAATCAGTGGCAGCTCTACTTTATGTACCGGGGCTACAACTACCTTAATTGATGGAACACCTGGTGGTACCTGGACCAGCAGTAATCCGGCTGTTGCGACAATCAATTCCGGTTTAGGTCTGGTAACAGGTGTTACTGCAGGAAATGTTACCATGACTTACACTATGACAGGAAATTGTACTGTTACTTTCCCTATGACCATTAACCTTACTCCGGCAGCTATTACCGGTACAGCTGTGGTATGCGTGGGCAGCACTACTTTATTAAGTGATGCTACTGTAGGTGGCACATGGAGCAGCAGTAATACCGCAATGGCAACAATCGGTTCGGCAACCGGAATAATGACAGGCGTTAGTGCAGGCAACCCCACAATAGTTTATACCTATCCCGGTGGTTGTACAGCTACTATTACTGCAACAGTTAATCCTCAGCCAAATGTTTATGCTGTTACCGGTGGCGGAGCTTATTGCTCAGGCGGCGCAGGAGTAGCGATAGGGCTGAGTGGGGGGGATCCCGCGATCAACTATCAATTATTTTTAGGTACTGCAACTTCAGGCGGTGTTGCTACTTTCACTGGAACTCCTGTGACTTTCGGTAACAGGACTACTGCAGGTACTTATACTGCAGTAGCTACTGTTGTTGCTACAGGCTGTTCAATAAGTATGTCGGGCAGTACTTCAATAACTATTAATCCAAATCCGTTTGCATTTGCTGTTACTGGTGGTGGCAGCTATTGTTCAGGCACCTCATCTACTGTACACGTTGGCCTAAGCGGTTCAGCTGGATTCGGAGCAATTTATACATTATTATTAGGTGGAGTTTCAACAGGTATTACAACAGCAAGTACCGGAGCAATCCTTGATTTCGGTATTCAATCTACACCGGGTACATATACGGTATCGGGTGTGTATACTGCAACAGGATGTACCACTACAATGACTGGCAGTGCAATTATAGCTGTTAATCCGTTGCCAACTGTTTATACAGTTACTACACCAGGTGGTACAAGTTATTGTGCTGGTGGAGCAGGATTGCATATTGGCCTTAATTCATCAGATGTTGGGTACAGCTATCAGTTATACCTTGGGGGTTCTACATCCGGAACTGCATTGGCAGGTACCGGTGGTTCTCTTGACTTTGGTTTGAGAACTACTGGTGGTACTTATACTGTCCTGGCTACAAATAACACAACCGGTTGCAGTGTACTTATGAGTGGTGCACCGGTAATTACGGTTAACCCTTTACCAACTTTATTCTCAGTTACTGCACCAGGCGGAACAGGTTATTGCGCTGGTGGTACAGGAGTATCTATTGTACTGAGCGGGTCAACAGTAGGTGTTAATTACCAGCTTTATTTAAATGGTGTTTCTACTGGTGGATCTGGATTATTTGCAGGCACAGGCACAGCTTTAACTATGTCTTCAACTGCCACAGCAGGAGTTTATACTGTAGTAGCTACAAATGGTACAACAGGCTGCACTCAATTGATGAGTGGCAGCGTTACCGTTGTATCGAATGCACTACCAACAGCCTATAATGTTACAGGTGGCGGATCTTATTGTTCTGGCGGTGCAGGTGTACATATATTTTTAAACAATTCGCAGATTGGTGTTTCTTACCAGTTATATAATACTTTCGGAATAGTTCCCGGGGCCCTTGTTACAGGTACCGGAGGAATACTTGATTTGGGTGCACAGACTGTTGCCAGTACTTATACAGTTGTTGCTACTAATATTACTACCGGTTGTACCAACAATATGACCGGCAGCCAGATAATAGTTATTAATGCATTGCCCAATGTATATCCAATGTCGGCCAGCGGGGCTTTCTGCTTTGGTGGCGCCGGATGGGATGTTCAGTTAGGTGGTTCAGATCCTGGTATCAGTTACCAGCTTTATGTCGGTGCAACTGTAGTTGGCGCTCCAATAATCGGAGGTGGCGGTGGTGGGCCAGTTGATTATGGCAATCAGTTTTTGGGAGGTACCTATACTGTTAAGGCCACCAATACTGGTAACGGTTGTTCCGTTTTCATGACTGGCAGTACTATTGTAACAGTGAATCCGTTACCAACATTATTTAATGTAAATGGAGGTGGCAGTTTTTGTGCCGGAGGTACAGGGGTTAATGTTGGTTTAAGTGGTTCACAGGCAACAGTCAACTACCAGTTATATAATGGTGCAGGACTAGTTGGCGGTACCACACCCGGTTCTGGTACTGGAATTGGATTTGGTCTGCAGACTGCTGCAGGCTCTTATTATGTAATTGCAACCAGCGGTGCAGGTTGTATCAATAATATGACTGGTTCAGTAATCGTTAACACCAATCCTTTACCTAGTGCTTATGGTGTCACTGGTGGTGCAGCCTATTGCGCAGGTGGTTCTGGTACGCATATAGGTCTTGCCAGTTCAGATATTGGCATCAATTACCAGTTATATATTGGTGGCGTAACTTCAGGTACTGCTTTGGCAGGTACTGGTGGTGCTCTTGATTTTGGTTTATTGGCTCCTCTGGGAGTTTATAGTGTTTCTGCTACGAATCCTGTTACCGGTTGTCAGAATGGTATGACCGGAACAGTTACAGTAGCCACTAATCCTCTGCCAACTGTTTATACAGTAAGTGGTGGCGGCGCTTATTGCGCAGGCGGAACAGGAACAGTAGTTAATTTAGGTAATTCCGATCCTACTGCCAGTTATCAATTATACAGGGGTACTATCGCGGTTGGTCTGGCTGTTGCAGGTTCTGCTATTCCAGGTACTTTAAGTATGGGATCTCAAACTGTAGCTGGTACTTATACCGTAGTTGCAAGAAATCCGATTACCGGTTGTACTTCAAACATGACAGGCAGTGCAACTGTTTCTATCACTCCATTGCCTAATGTATATACAGTTACTGGCGGCGGTGGTTATTGTCCGGGCGGTTCTGGTGTTAATGTTGGCCTGAGCGGATCAGATGCTACAGTAAGCTATACTATATACAGAGGTGTTGTTGCAGTTCCTCCGGCTGTTATTGGTTCAGGAACTCCGTTTAATTTCGGTTTAGAAACTAATGGTAATTATACTGTTATTGCTACCAATCCGGTTACTACATGTTCTGTAAATATGTTAAGCAGCGCAACAGTAGTTTTAAATACGGTTCCCGGTCTATTTACTATAAGTGCAGGTGGTCATTATTGTGCAGGTGGAACAGGGGTTAATATTTCGCTTGGCGGCTCGGCTGTGGGCGTAAATTATCAGTTAATGCTGGGTGGGGTTTCTGTTGGCATGCCTGTTGTGGGTACATCCTTGCCTGTAGGATTTGGTTTGCAAACTACAGCAGGTACTTATACAGTTGTTGCAACCAACGCAATTACCGGTTGCAGTTCTACAATGACAGGATCAGCTTCAGTGGTTATTGATCCACTCCCTGCTGCACAGTTTGTAACAGGCGGTGGTAGTTATTGCCCTGGTGGTAGTGGAGTTAATGTTGGCCTTTTATTCTCAGCTTTAGGTACAAATTACATGTTATATAATGGCAGTACGCCTGTATCCGGATCAATAGCCGGTATTGGTGCTGCGCTTCCATTTGGATTACAGACAACACTTGGTGTTTATACTGTAAAGGCAACTTTACCAACCGGTTGTACAAGTACTATGGCCGGCAGCGCCACTGTTGGAATTTATGCATTACCCACACCTTATAATGTATCAGGTGGTGGTAGTTATTGTGCCGGTGGTACTGGCCTGCCGGTATCACTTACCGGATCAGACATCAATACCAATTACCAGTTATTTAATGATGATACTGCTATTGGTGGCATACATTCAGGTACAGGCGGTGCAATTAACTTCGGTTTGCAGACAGCGGGTGGCGCTTATATGGTTGTTGCTACAAGCACAACAACGACCTGCGTTGATACTATGTATGATACAGCCTCAATAATTGTTAATTCATTACCGATTTCTCAGACTGTGACTGGCGGCGGAAGTTACTGCCCTGGTGGCACTGGAGTTAATATTTCTCTTGGTGGTTCTGAACCAGGTGTGAACTACCAATTATATAATGGTACTTCTACAGTTGGCAGTCCTGTACCCGGTACAGGATTGGGTCTCAATTTCGGTTTATTTACCAGTACCGGTATTTATACTATCAAGGCTACCAATACTGCAACTTTATGTGCAAGTAATATGGCTGGCAATGATACCATCAGTTTGTATCCGTTACCTGCAATTTATAATGTAACCGGTGGCGGTGGTTATTGCGCTGGCGGTGCTGGTTCGGTATTAGGTTTAAATCATTCTCAGACCGGAGTTGTTTACCAGTTATATCGTGGCACTACTATGGTGGGCTTACCAGATACGGGTACCGGCGCTGCAATCACTTTTGGATCGCAGACAGTAGCAGGAATCTATACAGTGGTGGCTACCAACCTGGCTTCAGGATGTACCAATAATATGTCGGGAAGTGCAACTGTAGTTGTTAATACACTGCCTTACACTTATAATATGACAGGCGGTGGTGGTTATTGTGCAGGTGGTACCGGAGTTCATATTGGTCTTAGTGGTTCAGCTATCGGAATCAATTACCAGTTAATGAGTGGTGGTTCTTCAGTTGGCAGTATCGTATCAGGTACTGGCTTACCACTTGATTTAAACTGGCATACTATATCTGGTACTTATAAGGTTCTTGCAACTAACAGTTCAACCGGCTGTCAGAGTTATATGATGGATAGCGTGGCAGTAATTATTAATCCTCTTCCAACCTTGTATACTGTATCTGGCAGCAGTTCAAGCTACTGTACAGGTGGCACAGGTGTTACTGTTTATCTCAGCCATTCTGACTCTGGTGTAATTTATCAGTTGTACAGAGGTACAACCCCAATCGGCGTTTCAATTGCCGGCACAGGTTCTACCGCTCTGGATTTTGGAGCTCAAACAGTTGCAGGTACTTATACCATTTTAGCTACCAATGCGTCTACCGGTTGTAAACAAACTATGACTGGCAGCGCTTCATTTACTATTACGGCGTTACCTCCTGCTTATTCAGTTATTGGAGGTGGCAGTTATTGTGCAGGTGGTACCGGTGTTACTGTAGGATTGGCTGGTTCTAATGTTGGAGTTAGTTATCAATTGTTCAAAAGCAGTTTGCCGGTAGGCACACCTGTTTATGGCACAGGTGCACCTGTAACATTGGGTACTGAAACAACTCCTGGCGTTTATTCAGTAGTTGCTACAAGTACAACAACAGGTTGCAGCAACAATATGGCAGGTAGTGCTACAGTTAGCATTAATCCGCTTCCTGATGTATTTACAGTAAGTGGAGGAGGAGCATATTGTACAGGTAGTACAGGTGTAAATATTTCATTAAGTGGGTCAGTTACCGGTATTAATTACCAGTTGTCGCTCTCTACTTTGCCTTATGGAGGTGTTAAGCCAGGAACCGGCTTGCCATTGTCATTCGGACCAATGACTACAGCAGGTACTTATACAATTACTGCTTTGAATACTTCTACAGGTTGTGTAAATAATATGGGTGGTTCAGCAACAGTTGTTGTTAATCCGCTTCCTATGGCATTCCCTGTAACCGGCGGCGGTAATTATTGCCCTGGTGGCGCCGGTGTTTCTGTAGGACTTTACGGTTCAGTACCTGGTGTTAAGTACCAGTTGTTTAATGGAACCTCAGTTTCAGGCAGTCCGATGTACGGTACAGGCCTGCCAATTAATTTCGGTCTGAGAACTGCATCAGGAAGTTATACAGTAGTAGCAACCGATACAGCAACTGGTTGCACAATGAATATGACAGGTGTTGTTAGTGTTGGTACAAATCCGTTACCAGTTGTTTATAATGTTACAGGTGGTGGCAGCTATTGTGCTGGTGGTACCGGAGTAAATATCGGGCTTGATGGTTCGAACACAGGAATTACTTATCAGCTGATTGCAGCCGGCGGTTCAACAGTTGGTGTAGCTTATGGCACTGGTTCGCTTGTGAATTTCGGTAACCAGACTACTCTTACAGCCTATACAGTATTGGCAACAAATGCCATTACTACATGTAGTGTAAATATGGCAGGAAGTGTATCTGTTTCAGTAAATCCGCTGGTTACACCAACGGTTGCGATCTCAACATCAAATGGCGATACAGCATGTGCTGGCCTTGCAGCTACTTTCACTGCTTCAATCACAGACGGTGGAACTGCTCCGGTTTATTTGTGGAAGGTAAATGGTTCACCTGCCGGAACAGACAGTACTATCAGTTATGTTCCATCTACAGGCGATGTGGTTACTGTTATGCTTACCAGCAATGCCGTATGTGCAACTCCAGATACAGCAAGCAGCACAATGACTATGTACATTATTCCTCAGGAAATACCTGATGTATCAATAGCCTCCGCTTCTGGTAATGTGGTTTGCCGTGGCACAACTGTAGTTTATACTGCGACTCCGGTTAATGGTGGCTATGCTCCTTCTTATACCTGGAAAAAGAATGGTACAGTAATTACTGGTGCAAGTAGTGCGGTATTCAGTTATGCACCTGGTAACGGCGATATTATTTCCTGCAACCTTTCCAGCAATTATCAGTGCAGGCTTGCCAACACTGTAATGAGTAATACTATTTCTATGGAAGTAGATACGCCGATAACACCTCAGGTGACAATTACTGTTAGCCCACTTAATTATATTGCAACAGGTGAGTTGGTAACATTTACAGCCGCAATTGGTAATGCTGTTGTAGCGCCAGCTTATCAGTGGTATGTAAATGGTCATGGTGTTCCGGGAGCGACATATGCTACCTATTCAGATAACACATTTACCAACGGACAGACTATTAAATGTATCGTAACATCTGGTGGCGGATGCGGAGGAACTACAGGTACATCCAATTCTATTTTGATGCATGTATCCAATGTAGGTGTTCAACCGGTAACCGCAGGCGTTGCAGATATCCAGTTGGTACCTAATCCGAATAAAGGTGCATTTGTAATAAAGGGCACAATGGGATCCGCAATTGACCAGGAAGTGAATGTAGAAATTACCAACATGCTTGGTCAGGTAGTATTTACCAACAAGACAACAGCTATGAACGGTAATATTGATGAGAAGATACAACTCAATACTATACCTGCAAATGGAATGTATATTGTGAACCTGAGAACAAATTCAGAAAACAAAGTGTTCCATATGGTTATTGAGCAATAAGCTTAATTCATTTCCTTTACAAAGTTGTGCCACACTTTAAAAGTGTGGCACAACTATTTTAGATCAGGTAGCTGAGGTGTTTCACCATTATTATTTACTTTCTTTAAAATCGAAGATAACCCGAATCATAAGTAGAATACATCCTGGACCCGAAATCGGAAAGTCGTCAACTTTTTATCTATAAATGGTTATTGATAAACCTAGAGTATTTTTATGATGGGATGGAAAACAGTGAACTCAATAGCAGCCACATTTCCTTATTTCCTCCTTCAATCTTTTCTGCCATTCCTCCTGTTTGTCGTTAATGGTACCGTGATTGGTTTCTTTATCATATAAATTTTCTTCCCTTTCAGTACTGGCTTCATTTTGCTTCTGTAGTTCATCAAGCAGCTTCTCATAATTTTCTTTGGTCAGTTTTGCTGCCTTGATATCATTGAGAAGTTTGCAGGCATACAGTGCTGTTATATCAAAATGGGTTTGTTCATGAGCCAGCACTCGCTGTTTCTGACTCGTTTTTCTGAACCATGATTCACTTATCTTGAAATAGGGTGAAATGGTTACATCTGCTACCAACTGACTATTCTGTGCTTCGCTACTGTATCTGAAACCTATGCCGCTCACAGTTGCTGCCGCTTCAGATGGATTACTGCCATATGGTCCCTGAAAATCGCTGACCTGCAAAGGTCTTTGTGAGGAGTAAATGATCAGGTCTGGCTTTTCAGATGTTCGAGCTAAACTGGCATTTACCTTAACTTCAGATATTAAGGGTATCCGGCCTTTATTATTTATCCACCACTCATCAAATTGTTTGAAATCATTTACCAGCGACTTCTTTACTATAGTAGAAAGATAGCTGGCAGGATCTGAACTTGTCCGGGCATTGGCAGTTCCAGTGAATTCAACAAGAACCATATCTCCGGCATAAAATGCAAGCTTCATTTCAGTATTGATCTTCCACTGTCCGTTTCTCTTGTTTACTTCGCAATATAGTTTTGTAATGTGGAGTACTATTGGCTGCTCCTTTTTATTCTGCTTTATATTTTTGGCAATAAATAATCTGAAGTTGTTTGCTGCGCCGTTTTTCATCTCAAGTTGATCACCGTTCATCCGACCAGCGAATTCCCCTTTCTCCTGGTCATTGATTACATTGCTGATATAAAAGTGCTTTGGCGAATAGCTGATTTTTTCATTTTTCAGCTCAAAAGTTTTTTTATGCTGGGCATAAACAGCAGGCTGAATTAAAAGCAGAGATAAAACTAAGAGAGGTAGCCTCATAATTTTTGTTGTTTCATTAATAATCAAAGTTAAGTGGCGGCAGGAACCAGTCTTGTTAATTTTTCGAACAGCAATGCATTATTATCATCGCAACAATCCATAACTTTAGGTATTGATTGTGAATTTGGGATTTGGGATTTGGATTTTGGAATTTGTAGTTTAGACTTACGACTTAATACTTACGACTAACGACTTTAAAAATGCAAACAGCATACATTATAGCCGGTTTCCGCACAGCGGTAGGCAAATCAAAACGTGGAGGATTACGTTTTTACAGGCCAGATGATCTGGCTGTGGATGTAATTAAAGGATTGCTGGCGAGTTTGCCCCAGTTAGATATTAGGCTGGTAGATGATGTAATTGTGGGTAATGCTGTACCCGAAGCAGAGCAAGGATTGCAGGTTGGCAGGGTTATTGCCAACAGGGCAATAGGTGAGTGGGCTGCTGGCATTACTATCAACAGGTACTGTGGTTCAGGCCTTGATGCTATTGCAACAGCTACAGCTAAAATACAAAGCGGTATGGCTGATTGTATAATAGCAGGTGGTACTGAAAGCATGAGCCTTGTGCCAACAGCTGGCTGGCGCACCATGCCGAATTACGAATTTGCTAAAGCTAATGGCGACTATTATCTGAGCATGGGCCTAACTGCCGAAGAGGTAGCTAAAGACTATAAAATAACCCGCGAAGACCAGGATGCCTTTTCAATGCGTTCTCATCAGCGTGCGATTAATGCTATTAAGGAAGGTTATTTTAAAGAAGGAATATTGCCTATCAAAGTGAAGGAAGTTTACCTTAATGAAAAGAACAAGAGAGCAGAACGAGAAACTATAGTTGATACTGATGAAGGGCCGCGTGCAGATACCTCATTGGCTGCATTGGCTAAATTACCAGCTGTATTTGCTCAGGGTGGTTCGGTAACTGCCGGCAATTCTTCTCAGACATCGGATGGCGCTGCTTTTACTATTGTTATGAGTGAACGGCTGATGAAACAACTGGAGTTGCAACCCATTGGCAGGCTGGTAAATTGCGCCTGCGAAGGTGTAGATCCCCGCATAATGGGTATCGGGCCAATCAAAGCAATACCTAAAGTACTGAAGCAGGCAGGCATGAACCTGGATGATATAGACCTGATAGAACTGAATGAAGCATTTGCCTCACAGTCGCTGGCAGTTATACGTACTCTAGGATTGAATGAAGATAAGGTGAACATCAATGGGGGGGCTATTTCTTTAGGCCACCCACTGGGTTGTACCGGTGCAAAACTAACTATTCAAATACTCGGCGATCTGAAACGGCTGAATAAAAAATACGGTATAATCTCCGCCTGTATCGGCGGCGGGCAGGGTATTGCAGGTATTATTGAGCGATATTGAGTTTGTTTTTATTTGGCTGGAGCAAAATATTTGCACACAATATGGCTAAGTGTGATGTACTATTTCCCAAAGCTATTGAACTCAAATTTTTTCTTCAAATGCAGGTCTTTTCCATAAAAGGAAGGGTTATTGATATTTGCGCCAATTAACTCTCTCAATTCTTTTACATCCTTTACATCCTTCAGTCTTTTGTCTGTGGCCAGATTGGCGGTAATATTCCAACTGCCTTTTCCTATGCTATTCAGTTTCAGAAATACCCATCCCGGATATTCTCTGTCCCAATTGGAAATGGCGAGATATTTAGTGTTATTAACTTCAATCATGAAAGCTTCTTCATGTTCCAGTCCCCTGTTATCTCCACCCCGGTTCATATACGTAACGGAATACCTGTAATCATCGGCTTTTTCAACAATTAAATAATCGTGTGAATTGGTATCCTCAGCCATCTCCCAGATACCCTGCATATGGTCATCAATCCGAACTTTTTCCTTGTTATCAATTGTTATTTTACAGGCATTGGTTATACCTGATGACCAGAAATCTGGCGCATAGGCCAGTAAAATTAAATAGAGGAAGCTTTTCATAATTTTTCTGTTTAGTCTATTTTAATGTTCGTCGATATTCTGTCTATAACCTGCACCTGCGTCACTTCACTTTTTCAAAATGAATGGTATCGCTGTAAAATGCTGGGTTGTTCAGATTCTCCCTCACTCTTTCTCTTACAGCAGCGCTGCTGCTCACATATTTCATCATACTGTCGGAGACAGCAGCGGCAGTGGTCTGGTTGCCAGAGCTATTTATATCAAGTAACCTGATAAACAAATATCCATTCGCCGAATCATCTTTATACAGTACATTCAGAAACTTTACGTTGTTTACATCCGATAAAAAGGCGTCATATTTAAGTGTGCGTTTCATTCCATATTCCTTCATTGTAACCAGGTAACTGGTCTCACTTTTTTTAGTCAAAGTATATAGGTCGCTCTTCTCTTTTTTCTCCTTTTCTCTCCACTTGCCTAGCAGGCGTGTATCATTTTTGATTACCGGATGATCATCAATCGGGTATTTCGATAAATCGCATCCTGTCAATACTGCCAGAAAGGCTATCAATAAATTGAACTTGAGAAAGTTTTTCATCTTAGTATAAAATTAATGGTATTATTTATATCCGGTAATATTTTCAGGAAATTTATAGATTCTTTAATGCTAATTATGTGAAGTTTACTCAAGATTTTACCATCAGTTATGATAGGTTGCATTGATGACCTTATCAATTAAGTTTTAAGAAACCATTGAATCAGTTATTCTTGAATTCCCTTAATTTTGCATAAAAAGGATAAGACATGGAAACAGCAGTAAGCACACCGGTAAAACTGACAGATAGCGCAATTGCAGAAGTGAAAAGGCTGATGAGTGAGCCTGGTTTTGAATCTGGCCTAAACCTTAGGTTGGGTGTAAAAGGCGGTGGCTGTTCTGGTATGACTTATGTTCTGGGATTTGATAAACAGGAGGCCGATGATGAAGCTTTTGAAATAGATGGTGTTCCGGTAGTTATGAAAAATTCTCATGGCATGTATCTTTTTGGTATGACAGTTGATTTCTCAGATGGGCTAAATGCTCGGGGTTTTGTATTCAACAACCCTAATGCCAGTACTACCTGTGGCTGCGGCAGTTCTTTTGGGGTTTAATGGAAGTTTCACTCTCGTTATTTTTGATGAATACTGTTACATTTTTTGAGATTTTTTTGAGAAATATCCTCTTTTTTCAATCTGGATTCCGCTGGATTTTTATGCCCTGATATAAGTTCAGCCAAGAATTAACGCCAATTAACCTGCTCCTTTAGGAAAATAGGCTTGCAGTGTCTATTTTTGGATTCAGGTATTGGCCTTTTCATTCCAAAAGACTCCTTATGCAGATTGATTTTAAGAAATTTAGGATAGATATCCTTATTATTGTTTGTTTCGCTATAGTATCACTGGTCTATTGTTTGCCCCAGTTGCAGGGCAAAAAACTCAACCAGTCCGATAATATTCACTGGCAAGGTATGGCCCGCGAGGGTATGGCTTATCACGACAGCACCGGCAAAGATGTTTTGTGGTCGAACAGTATGTTCAGTGGTATGCCGACTTATACCCATTATATAGGCGCTGCGAATACAAATTATCCGAGTTTTGTTCAAACATTACTGGAGACAATGGGTAAACCAGCCTATTTCTTTTTTATTGCCATGATATGCTTCTACCTGCTTACTTCTGTATTAAAGGTGAATAAATGGGTAGGGGCAATAGGGGCGTTTGCTTATGCCTTCTCATCGTATAATGCTATTA
>CAIVEH010000246.1 GCA_903904855.1 uncultured Bacteroidota bacterium
ATTCCTCACTGCTGCCTCCCGTAGGAGTCGGGCCCGTGTCTCAGTGCCCGTGTGGCTGGTCGTGCTCTCACACCAGCTACCCATCGTCGCCTTGGTAGGCCGTTACCCTACCAACTAGCTAATGGGACGCACAGCCATCTCGATCCAATAAATTTTTAATAGTAAAGTGATGCCACTCTTCTATATTATGGGGAGTTAATCCGGATTTCTCCGGGCTATGCCCCAGATCAAGGTAGGTTCTGTACGTGTTCCGCACCCGTTTGCCGGTCGCCAACTTAATGCTGCCCCTCGACTTGCATGTGTTAAGCCTGCCGCTAGCGTTCATCCTGAGCCAGGATCAAACTCTCCATTGTAAATGAATTGTTCGAAACTGACTGATGTTCTCAAATGTTTAAATTTTCGGAAATCAATCGTTTCAATTTAATTGTTTTCGCTTTTCTCACGATTTACATCGTGAGCCTTTCCTGCTGTAACGAACTTCATCGTTACATGCTGTTGCTTTTATTTTTTCCCAATCTTTCAAAGAACATCAATGCTTGCCCTGCGGCCTGCATCGTTGATAATGCCATGGAGTTGAACCATCCCTGCAGCCTTTAACTGCGCACCTGTATTAATTTTTTAAGAACTTTTTGTTTCCGTTTTGTTACCCCGTTTTCTCATTGGGAGTGCAAAGGTAGGGAAGTGAAACCAGACTGCAAAATTTATCTTGAAATTTATTTTCAGATTCTTTTCGGAGCTATTTCGTTTCTCTCTGTATTTTGTAAGAACTTTTTAACTGCCCCGTTTTTCTTTTTGGGAGTGCAAAGATAGGGGTCTCATTCTCCCCCACCAAATTGTTTTTGGTTTATTTTTTAAAAAAGGCTGACTTTAACATTTTCAGGATTCAATTGCAGAGCGTTATTAATAGGAGGGGAATGCTTAATACCTTAAGGATTGACTTTATGATCAACGCCTTACGCCAACAGTAGAATCTAAAGGATCGCTCAAATACCCTTTCCCATTATTGCTATAGGAACATGGACAACTTTCTTTCAATGGCCTTCCAGGAAATTTACGATGATAGTACTTGATTGCCTCATTATTATAAATAGGCCAAAGATCAGGCTCATTAAAATTATGAAAAAATGGAGTTGGATTTATCCATAAACTGATAATAAGGAATGGATCATGCAAAGGAGGTCTCCATCCATCATAAATGTAATCCAGGCATGTATGGTATTTCCAGCTTAAACCCAATATCCGCTCACTAAAATAGCCATTAGGTAACCTATCCACAAACTCATCAGTTGTCTTAGTCGCAATTTGAATGTTTATCGCTTTATTCAGAAAAACGCGAAAACTAATAAGGTAAATCGCCAAAATAATTAACGGTAAATACATTCCTGCTTTTAAAAATTGCTTACCCCTAAAATCGGCATTTTTAGAGTATAGGTATATATGCCTCAGCAAATAAAAAGGGATAAATGCGAGCAATCCGGTTCCTAACAATAAGATCTCCAACGTAAACAATAAATAACTGCTAATAATTGCCAATGGATTAAGGCCAAATCCTAAAAACAAAATACAATAAACACATATTGGCACTCCCATACCCAACAAAAAGTAAAGTACATTTTTAACCCAGGGAGCCTGCACAAAAGGGAATATCAGAATGGCAATGAAAAACGCAATACACATCACCGCAGCATACATCACAGGCATACAAAACACCTGCAACATGAAAAAATTGGCAAAGATGCCAATGCCACAATAGACAAGCGTTATTTTCAGCCTTGTTTTAGGATTTGGATGAAACGTAACTTTCTTCAGAAAAGCAAAGAATCTGCGCATGAATTACTAACGCAGCATCAATAGAATTATTACTTCGTCGCCTTCACCGCATACGCCAGCGGCAGCTTCCCCTCCATACCCCTTATCTGATACCTTCCCTGTGCTACTTCAACCATGTTCTGAAAGCAGGAATAAGGTGAGTAATCAAATTCCTGCAAACAATCTATCCTTAATCCCGCACCTATCAGGTTCTGGATCACTTCAGCAAGGTCATGGTTCCAGCCAATCTCCGTCATTTTCAAATCTGCACTCCGGTCTGCATAAGTTCCATTGGCGGTTTCAACTATTGTCTCTTTATTGAAGTAGGAATATTGAATGGCACTGAAATCGCTGCTGAACATCCATATCACCGGATGAAACTCTGCCATCACAAAAACACCCCCGGGCTTTAGGTATCGGGCCACAACTTCAGCCCATTTTTTCATATCAGGCAGCCAGCCCAATACCCCATAAGATGTGAAAACAATATCAAATTGTTCCTCTAGCACCTCGGGCAGGCTATAAACATCTGCACACACAAACCGGGCATCAAGCCCTAACAGTTTATTCAGCTCCCTTGCCTTATTGATAGCCTCATCCGAGAAATCAACCCCTGTAACCGTTGCCCCCATCCTTGCAAGAGACAGGCTGTCTTGCCCAAAGTGGCATTGCAGGTGGAGTATTGTCTTCCCGCGCACATCACCCAATAAATTCAATTCTGCTTCATTCAGCGAGGATTTGCCCCCGAGAAATTCATCCTGTTTATAAAATTCTGAATTGATATGGTGTTTGGTTTTTTCATTCCACAGGGCCATATTTATTGCCAGATAATTTTCCGGGAAGTCCATAAAATAGTTATGATTGTTTCTGAAATAGCACTTGGATAGCTGCTTTCCAATAATTATACCACCACCCCGGGCACCTCAAAACTATCTATCATCCACCATTCCTCTTCCCGCTTCAGGCCGAAGCGGCATTCCCCTTCAAAATCGATGGTCTCATGGCTGCCATCTATCACCCCCGAATAATGAATATGTGCTATCACATCGGCCAGTGTTATTGCTTCATCTATATGAATAGTGGTAAACTCCAGTTCATGTATTGTAAACGAACTGAACGAATCCCGGAACAATAATAGTTTCTTGCTGAGCTCTTCCTTGGTATATTCTTTGCCGTCACAACTTACCGTATCGGTAAGGCTCCATGGCTCCTGTTCCTTATTGTCTTCCTTATCGGTTATCTGTATTATCAGTTCCCTGCACCTGCTTTTAATATCGTGTTCATGGTTCGGATGATATTCTTCATAGATGTAGCAGTGCATCATGCCCTCTATCTTAATATCATTGGTTTCCTTGTTAAACAACTCCTCTGTTATAAACCGGTAAAGTTCCCTGTCTGCCACTTCACTTATTGTATCCAGGTGCAGGCTGTTGGCATGTAGCAATCCCATCAGTCGCTCCAGTTCAGCGCTTATTGCTTCGTCATCAAGTTCCGCTTCTTTTTTGAATTCAGGCTTCCCGATTAAGTCATAGATCAATATCATTTTACCCTTGGCCATTTCATCCTCCCATTGCTGCACATAATCCAGAAACTGTCCCTCTATTTCAGGCGGCAGTCCGCTGTCTGATAGGGGTTTCGACAGGTCCATACCATGCTCAAGCGCCAGTTTCAGCTTCTTGAATTCGTTTTCAGCCTCCAGATCATCAAACTGTTCCTCTTCATGGTCTTCTTCATTATCAAATGGTTCGGGCATAAAATCTGCTTTATGAAATTATCAATGATCAAAAATATACATTACAACCGTATAAATTCCCAGGTCCTTACTATAAGTTGCTTCCAGTGCTGCATGGGCCGGCGGATGCTCAGATTTATCGTCCTCACTCGCATCAAGCATAAAAACCAGCTTTTTATACTGATCCAGACCCGGATAAAAGTTTTTCTGCGTGCTTTGTTTATAACCCTGCGCACCAAGGCATTTATTCAGCAGGCCCTTATAGGTGTCATAAACACTCTGTATATCATCTTTGTTTTTTGGTTGTATAAAAGCCCCTTCATAAAACAACCCCATGCTTGCCACAAATCTCGACTTGATGGTGCCGGGTATTTTTATGCCGCAATCCCATAGAGTGGCAGTTGAATTGGCCTGTTGCAGTTTACCCCTGATATTCTTGAATTTATTGGGTGCATCCCGCATTATTGCCGACACCGCATCACAAAAATCATCCTGTTGCCCCATGGTCTCAGTCCATGCTGCAATGCCAATAAGAAAGAAAATTAAAAAACGCCCGATAAACATACCGCTAATGTAAGGAAGAATCAGAAACGGAAATTTTTTGTAGAAAGATATTACTCGGTAAATTCAGGATTTTATAATTACGATAGGAAACATTTATTAAGTGAGTACAGATTGTATTGCAGTGCAAAGCCATAAAAAGTAAACTTTTCTCAAGAATACTTTATAGGATGGAATTAGAAACCCAAACCGGGTACATATAATGTGAATATTACAATTCGTTTATGAAATTCAATTTGGACTCAGCCAGAGCTACCTTGCTCACACCATCACGCAGTTTCTGAAAAGTTTCTATAGGGCCTTTGGTCAGAAACAGGTTGGTGAGCCAGGCAGGTACCGACCCAGATGGGTCGAATTGCACTACATAAATAATTTTCAAAAAATCATTCCCCTCTTTTGTAATATCCCAATGCGCCCTTGAACTTCTAACCCTTATTTTCCCTTCTTTATTAGGTAAAAGGTCCGGCTCCGACATAGCATCTATATTAACCAGTTGTGGTGTAGGTTGGGTAATAGTAATATGAGAAATATAGTCTCTGTTGGTACAGGGCCATGGAACACTTACCTCTGAATAAAAGATCATTTCATTGTCCTTGATTCTTTTTAGTAGATGCGAGGTTTTATTATTATATACCCACTCATGTTGTTTATCCACATCCATCAGGTAAGTAACAAGCTGTGAAAATTTAGCTTTAAAAGTACATTCTACCTTCACCGATTTATAATCTGAATTAGGTGTGCTGGCCGTAAATACTTTGATCCAGTCATCATCCTTTTTCAGTTTCCAGTCCAGTTGAGCAGTTGCATTAAAACAAAAAAACATCAGCAGCAATAACATTGCTGAAAATCTCATTTTTACATCCTTAATCAACCCCAGCCACCTTTTCATTTGTATAAAATTAAGGAAAATAATTATAATGAATCCTTAAATTAATTGGTAATATATAATTAACTGTTGTCGCCAAATAGGAACAGATCGCAACTTATCTGTAATTCAAAAGGCGCCATTTCCCTGGTCTGACCAATAGAAAGTATCAAAATTGCTCAACTGTCCTCTGTATAGTGTAGTACTCCACATTGCAATCTACAACTTAAGGATGTCCAATGGCCTTCATTGTGAATACTCTTGCAAACCGGTGGTGACAACGGGGCTTATAACAACCCAACAGGGTTTAAGGTAATATTGCAAATCCTACACATTCAGGTTAATGAAATAGCTGCGCGAGTAAAAAAATGTGATTTATTGAGCAACATAATTTGTGATCTTCATTTCATAATTGAAAGATCTTGTGTGCTTTGTGATATTCTTTGTGCGCCTTGTGGTTAAATTTCTTTGCAATAATTAATGCCGTGTTTGGCTTCAGATTATGCGCTACCATTTTAATCCGGCCAGTGTCAGTACCTCTTTTACGGCTTCGTAAGTCTTATCCACCAGTGGCCCTAGGTCTTGTTCTTTCACCCACCTGGCCTCAAGTATATTCTCTTCTTTCTGTGGCTTCAGTTTATCCTTGCTGGTACCGCTCATTTTATACCAGGCTGTGCGTTTCAGTATCTGCTCTCCGTATTGGCTGTAAATATGAAAGGTATCGCAGATTTTATCGGCCAGTTCCAGGTGTTTCAGTCCTGTTTCTTCCTTCACCTCGCGGAGGGCGCATTCCTCCATATTTTCATCTTCATCGCGTTTCCCCTTGGGAAGGTCCCATTTGCCCCGGCGGAAAATCATCAGAATTTCACCACTTTCATTATAAGCCACCCCCCCTGCGGCATCTACCGGTAGATAGGCCGCACTCAGTTGCTGTTTTATCGCTTGCTCATTGGCATCTTCTATAATTACGCCCTCAATACTGCTGAGTTCCAGTTGCTGAATAGCAAGATTAAAATGATCATCAGTGGCGCCGGTATAGCATGTGAATCCCTCCGTATCCGGATGCTCCAGTACATAAGCCTCCTTGCTCGTTGTCAGGACAAGTGTCTTATCATTTAAATATATTTTCTGAGACCAGGCCATGGCTTATGTTTTTATTTTCCTCACCTTTTTCAGGCATATTCTATGCCTGCACCTACTTAAATCTGCCGAATGCAATACCTTTGCACTTTCTCCAATAACTTTTGACTAACTACTTTAGACTTACGACTGAAAATGAGCACTGCAAAACAATTCGCTGCTAAATTACTGCAAATAAAAGCATTACAGATCAACCTGCAAAAACCGTATACCTGGGCTTCGGGCTGGCACTCACCGGTATATTGCGATAACCGCAAAGTTTTGTCTTTTCCCTATGTGCGCGATTTTGTGAAAAGTGAACTCGCAAATATGATCCTCGAGAAGTTCCCCGATGCCGATGTTATAGCCGGAGTAGCCACTGCCGGTATTGCCCATGGCGTAATGGCAGCCGATTTGCTGAAACTGCCATTTATATATGTTCGGGCAAAGCCAAAAGAACACGGAATGGGCAACCAGATTGAAGGAGTTCTTGAAAAAGGGCAGAAGGTAGTAGTAGTAGAGGATCTGGTATCTACCGGTAAAAGCAGCCTGCAGGTAGTCGATGTGCTCCGCGAGCAGGGCGCCGAAGTGCTGGGTATGTGCGCATTATTTACTTATGGCTTCCCTGTAGCCGATGAAGCCTTCCAGAAGACCGGATTGCCATTATACACAATCAGCAATTATTCCGCACTTATGGAAGTTTGCGAAGAACAAAAACTGATAGCCCTCGAGCAAAAAGCCACACTGGAACAATGGAGGGTTGATCCGGGTAACTGGGGTAAATAACCAATTGCCAAATTTAGAGTTTTAATTATCATGGCCCACCGCTTCAACTATATATCTTAATTTAAAAGAGCATTTCCCAACCGGTACTCCCCATGTGCGTTATAATCTTAACCTCAGGGCATTTATTTACCCCGTTTCGATAGCGCCGTATTGGATGATGTTGTAACTTCGGTTTGTAATGAGGACAGGTATCATTATGGGTATAATGGACAGATGAAGGTGAACGAGATGACAGGAGGAGGGAATCACTACGATTTTAAGTACCGAGGGTATGACCCAAGAACTGGTCGGTTTGCAAGCGTTGATCCTTTAGCTCAAAAATATCCATGGAATTCATCTTATGCCTTTGCTGAAAATAAGGTCATTGATGGGATTGATTTAGAAGGAGGAGAACATATCTATTACATGCTCTCTTTAAATGAAAAAACGGGAGCTACATCAATTCAGCATTTAAAATCCGAATATGGTCATTTTGATCGCATGATAAATAAATGGGAGCCATATCCTGCTGGGGTATTTGTTTCATATAAGGGGCAGGAATATAGATTTTTCGAGGGAGGGTACGCTCCGTATTTGCCTCAAAATTCAATTGAAGGCTTTGAAAGTTGGATTAATAGCAGTGCAAAAAATAGACCGGATTTTGCTTCTACATTTGGCAGTGAAGAGGACTGGAGAAAGGGTTAGGAAACGCTATACTTGACGAATGGGCGGGGGCATTTCTTTGGATAGCGATTGGGCGTGCAAACCCTGAAAACTTAGAATATTCGCCTGGTAGGTTAAGGCAGGTTTCTGGTCAAGACTATGAGAATTTTCTGAAAACCACATTAGGTGGAAATGGCAGTTTCAAAGCTGGGGGCAGAGAATTTGACGGAAGTTATGGTGCAAATAATAAGACGTGGTATGAGGCGAAAAGCGGGGATTATTGGTCGCATTACGATCTAAATAAGTTCAAAAGCGATATGGGTTCTCGTTTAAAAATTGCCCAACAGAATGGCGCTTCATATGAACTATGGTCAGAAGGATCTATACCAAAAGAAACAAAGGGCTACATGGATGACAAGGGAATTAAGTACAATGAAAATATAAAACGCAATCCTTGTGAAGATGAAAACCTACGATAAATATGCCAAGTAATGGATCAATAGATATTTTTCTAAAAAAAAGCACGCCCCTAACGGTCATTCATACCTTTTTTGATAACTGTTTAAAAGACTGGTCAATAAACGATCACGGCCATATCTCATACTTTATTGGGAATGATTTTGATTATAAATGGTGTTCCCTCAGGGAACAAGATCGGGTAATAAGTTTATTGAAAGGGGCAATAGATGCCGGTATTATATGTGGCATCACCCTGATAGATCAAGATAGGAACAG
>CAIVEH010000247.1 GCA_903904855.1 uncultured Bacteroidota bacterium
CCTGGTGCTACATTAGTAACACCTGATGGTGAAATACTGCCATTAGCTCCGGCTGTTGCAGTGATTGTATAATTATAAAAACTAGCGCTGATTGTATGATTTGCAGATACAGAGCTGAAAGTGTAAGTGCTGCCTGAGCCAACATTTGTACCGTCAACAACCACTTTGTCTATACCATAACCGCTTGCAGGAGTTATTGTATAAGTCTGGCTGCCACCATAATTTACTGTAGTACTTCCAGACGGAGAAACGCTTCCGTTGGCTCCGGCAGTTGCAGTAATTGTATATGTATTAATGGCAAATGAAACGCTTATGGTATGATTGGCCGTAACTGAACTGAACGTATAGCTGCTAAGCGCGCCTACACTGCTGCCATCCACCACTACATTCGCTATATGGTAACCTGTAGCTGGTGTCATAGCAAATGTCTTGTTTGAACCTTCGTTTACTGTTGTTGTGCCAGATGGAGTAATACTGCCATTCGACCCAGCCGATGCTATTATTGTATCTACCTTGATAAAGGTAGCGTGAATACAATGATTAGATGTAATAGAAGTGAATGTATAGGTTGATACTGTACCGGCATTGATACTGCTGTCAATCCATACTGTAAGTATATTATACCCTGTTGAAGGAGCAATGGTATAAGTATTGGTTGCTCCTCCGGTCAGTATTGTTGATGTCCAGATACCTGATGGCGAGATCGTACCACCTGCATCGGCCCATGCTAATACAGCAGGCAACGGTGTAACAGTACCTGTTGATATGGTATTTGTAGTACCACACAAATTGGTAACTGTATAGGTAATATTAGTTGTTCCTGCTAATATTCCGGTTAATAGACCAGAAGAAGAACCGATTGAGGCTACAAGTGGGGCACTGCTGGTCCATGTACCTCCTGTAGCAGTATCATACAACTGTATTGTCTGTCCCATCGCACAAGTAAAATTCGCCCCAAGCGAACTGGTTATAGTTTTGGCCGGATAATCAACAGTCATTATTATATTATTACTTGTATCAGTAAATGCACTTCCGCATACAGGTGATACATATACTATACATCTGAAAGTATCATGATTTGAATAGGTGGTAGTAGTAAAAGTCCTGCCGGTTCCAACTGAAATATCCGTTCCGTTTTTCTGCCAATGATATACTTCACCTCCTGTAACAGATGAAAATGCCTTGAAAGATATAGGTGTTCCTGTACAAACATGCGCTCCGCCGCTATTTGTTATCTGAATGGCAATACTACCTGGAGATGAAACTACTCTTATTCTGTGGTCAGATCCTGCCTCAGCTATAAAGAAATCTCCGTCAAGATCTGTTCCTATACCTGCAGGCAGCATAATTCCTGCAGCTGTTGCCGGGCCACCATCACCTGAATAAACACTTGTACCGTACCCTGCTACGGTAGTAATAATTCCATTAATAAGATTTATGCGCCTGATTTTATTATCCGATTGATCGGATACATATAACATGGATGCCCCATCATATGCCAGACGTGCAGGTACATTCAATTGAGCTGTTGCAGCAGGACCACCATCTCCGAGTTGTCCTGCTGTACCTGTTCCGGCAATAGTTGTAATAATTCCAGAAGGATCAACTTTTCTGATACGATTATTTGATGCATCTGTGATATAGAAATTGCCATTAATGTCTATTTTAATATCCCTTGGTTGATATAAAAGTGCAGCGGTAGCCTGCCCGCCATCACCGCTGAAGCCACTAGCGCTGGTCGGGCTTCCGGCAAAATTTGAAATAATACCAGATGGGGTAATTTTACGAATCCTGTTATTACCCTGATCTGCAAAATATAAATTACCTGAAGCATCTACAGCTAAACCAAGATTATTATACAATTGTGCTGCAGTTGCTGGGCCGTTATCTCCGCAGGTAGTGCAACCCGGAGCACCGGTAAGACCAGCAGCAGGACCGGCAATTGTACTTATTATTCCAGATGTATTGACTTTACGAATATTCGATGCACCTGTACTGCTGATGTAAATGTTACCTGAATTATCAACAATAACACCTCCTCCACTTGTCAGGTTCAATGAAACAGCTGAACTTGTTGCCGGGTTACCATCTCCTGTTGAGCCAAAATTCGGATAATATCCTGCAATCGTAGTCATTATACCTGAAGTGGATATTTTCTTAACTACACTTGCTGATGCATCACAGAAATATACGTTACCTGCAGTGTCAGATACCAGATCTCTCGGTCCCATTACCGGGCTATTAAAAGATGTTACACCGTTGCCAGCATTGACGTTTGATCCAGTACCTGCGTAAGTATATATATTGCCAATGAACAAGCCAACATTCATAGGGAATGTAGCTGAGGCAGTACCACATGAGTTGGAGACAGTATAGGAGATAATATTTGAGCCTTTCCCGTTTCCGGTAACTACTCCTGAAGAATTTATTGTCGCAATAGAGTTACTTGAACTCCAGTTACCGGATGCTCCATTACTTGTCAAAGTAACAGTATTGCCGATACATACATTCGATGGACCGGAAATTGTACCTGTAAATGCGACAACATTTACAGTAGCAACATCAGGTGTGCCAGTTCCTACAGTATAGGAAATAACTGCATTTCCGCCTGTAACACCAGTAACAATACCGGTTGAGCCAACAGTGGCAACTGCAGTATTACTACTGCTCCAGACACCCCCAGAATTGGCGTCTGTCAGTGTCGTTGCAGATCCCTGACAAACAGACAATGACCCGGAGATCTGGGCCATTGAAGGCATACTGAAAAGCAAAACAAACAGCAAACTGATTGATGCATGCGCATACTTAGAATTTAATATCCATTTTGCAACTTTCGACAATGATCTCTGGCGATTTTTCATAGATAATGATTTAGTATTGAAATATATTGGAGTTGGCTTTGCTACTGACAATTCAAGGAATGGTATATTTTTCATATCAATTTGAGTTAGAATTCAAAAATATAACCATTCTGGATCTATAAAGAACAAATGATATGGATTGCGGTGGATTTGTAATGAACGGACGGCATTTTGATAGGAAGGACAGTAGGAATAAATAAAATAATAAAAATATGCAATAAAATATAGAACAAATATAAAAAATCAGATGCTTTTAGAAATATCAAAAATAATCCGGGTAGACTTTCAAATTGCACTCAAAATGAGGCTAGAAAAGCTAGAAGTAATTACGTATACGATATGTAAATATGAAATACAGGTATTTGGTAAATCAGATATTGCTATTTGTTCCTGAATAACCGGATAAAATTATCTTCAATTTAATATATAAAAAAGCTAAGGTCTTAAGCGGAAATTCAGGTAAAGAACCATGCCTGAAAGCTTAGTTCAGATATTATCAGTCAATAAGTATTGATTTTAAGCACAAAAAACCCGATCCAGGCAACTGTTTAAAACAGCTTCGCCGGGATCGGGTGTAAAATTTTTATTGAGAGGAATATTAAAAAAAGATACTAAACAACTAAGCAAATGAGTTTGCCCGGTTGGTCCAGCCTTTTAAGAATTTCTGTTGCGAAGGATTCCTGGCAACAATATTTTCATAAAACTGGATTCTTGCAGCAATTAGTTTTGGCATCAATGTATCTTCATCGGCGGCATTAACTGCATTAAGGGTCATTGGGCCAACGGCACCATCGGCAGTAACGCCAACTGCTGTCTGCAATGCCTTTACAGCCCATGCACCTGAGTTGACATTCCAGTCAAAAGTAAAATTAGCTACCCGCTGACTGTTTACATGGTCCAGCTTGACGGTATCCCAGAAATTGGCTTTATAAAAACTTTCCACCAGGTTTTGCATGTTAGGATCTGCAATTGTCTGGTTATTTTTCAAGGGTTTATTGGCATCAACGATGCTCCAACCACCCCATTTAGGAAAATTCTTTCGTGTAATACCTGCATAGGTTTCACCACCTGTGTCGCCTGCAACATTTGCATATCCGCCTTCATTCTTCGCTATTAAGGGGAACGCCTGAGTAAAGTCTGCCATTTGCTTGAATTTTAATTAGGTAAAAGATAAAATGATAGCTAAGGTAAATAAAAATCTAATTGTTCCAATTTATTTGAATCAGATTTTCCTGAGATATCAATAATGGTCACATTGACCTTAATCTCAAGGTTGCAAATGCTGGAATTCCGGTATTTTTAACCCAGATAAATTAAAATTGTACTTTCGTTTTATTAATTGTTACTTATGGGAAACATACTGGTTATCAGACAACTTAAAAGCAGCTTATTACTTTTAATGTTTTGTGTACTATTTATCTCTGAAGGTTTTTCGCAGAACAGTAATCCTTTCAATTTACCTGCGGGATTGCCTGTTCCTGAATGGGTGTCCAAAACTGACTGGAATACGCCAAACGTTTATCAGATAGATTCGCTTATAGATGTGTATAAATATGCTAAAGGAATTAAGCGTATGAGCCATGAAAATGAAGACGAAAATGGATTCAGGGAGGAGCCTTATATTACTGCCTATATCAGGTGGCGCAATAAAATGGCTCCGTTTATTCAGAATGACGGAACTGTAAAGTATGATCCGGACTATGCAAGGCAACAATTGCTGAATTCTATAGAGAATAATAATGAAGGTGTTGCTGGTAAAAGAGGTGAGAAGATAACAACTGCTGCTAACTGGAATTTACTGGGCCCGATACAGACATATGCCGATAACAGCGGCGGGCTTGCCAATTCCCAGTCGAATGTTTATTGCATTGCCATAGCTCCATCCAATCCATCAGTGCTCTATGCAGCCACCGAGCCTGGAACTTTGTATAAAACAACAGATAAGGGACTGCATTGGGTGCCGGTTACATCGGGCTTATACAGTTGCCAGGCCAGTACTATCGCCATTGACCCCACAAATGCCAATATTGTGTATTGCTATGATGCCATGACTAATACCATATTAAAGACTACTGATGGCGGAATAAACTGGCATGTGCTTTCGGGATATACTCATAGCGGAGGCAACAGGATGGTAGTATCGCCTGTGTCGGGAAGGATACTGATAACCGGGAGTACTGCCATTTACTATTCGGATGATACAGGGGCTACATGGACACTGGCAGCCGGCAGTACAGGAGGTACATACGATATAGCCCTTGACCCGAATAGCCATGATACCGTATATGCCTCAGGTACTACACCCGGGCCTTATTTTATGCTGCTCCGCTCGGTTAATGGCGGTACCAGTTTTACGGATGTTACAGGTGGATTGACGGGCATCGGCACTGGTGGCTCAAGGCTTGGAGTAACTGTAGCTAACAGTAATTATGTGTATTGTGTGAACATTGGCGGCGCATCGGCACCCAGAATAATAAAAAGTACCGACAGAGGTCAGACGTGGAATATAACCGTAAGATCCAATGACTCTACAAGTCTTACAGGAAACAACGACACCACATTGCTGGGCATGTCGAACGGACAGGGGTATTATGATCTGGATATTGTGGTAAACCCATTGAATGCAAATAATGTAATAGTAGGAACAACCACTACCTATAGATCAACAGATGGTGGTTTCAACTTCCGGCCAATAGGCGGCTATCATGGCAATTTCGGTATTCACCCGGATCTGCAGCAGGCAGTGGCCAATGGCAGTGATTGTTACCTGTCGACAGACGGCGGGGTAAATCACTCAACAGACTTTTTTTCTAACATAACCAACTGGACCATCCGGAACAATAACATTGGCAATGCTGATTACTGGGGATTCGGGCAGGGATGGGATGAAGATATTGTAGTAGGCGGAAGGTATCATAATGGCGATGGCGCATTATTTGAAAATTACGGATCAGGCAATAGTTTGCGCCTGGGTGGTGGTGAAGATGCGACAGGACATGTATTCCACGGTTTCTCGCGTACTGTAGGTTTCAGAGATATAGGAACACTTGTGCTGCCATTATCCCTCTCTGGATCAATTCATTGGGGCGCACCTCTGGCGCCCAATACCATGTGGCCGCAGGATGATTATTACGGTATGTTTTCAAGTAAACTCATGATTGATCCGCGTTACTCCAATGTTTTCTACCTGGGCCAGGGAAGTATATTATGGAAATCAAATAACAGCGGGGCTTCCTACTCTGCTTTGCATGATTTCGGCACCGGCCGCAAAGTGTGGCGCTTTGATATTGCCCGCAGCAATTATAAGGTGATATACGTGTGTGTCAGCAATGGCATTTATAAAACCACGGATGGCGGAAGCACATGGCTCGCACTCAGCATTCCGGGTACATACCAGTACTATAATACCGATATAGTTATAGACCCGCTCAATGAGAACAATGTTTATTTCTGTCAGGCCCAGGGTAGTGCAGCGCAAAAGGTGTTTTCATCAACAGATGGCGGCGCTATATGGACCAATATTACCGGGACAGTACTTAATAATAAGGCAGTAGCATTTCTGCAATTTCAGGGCGGTACCAATGGCGGTGTTTATGCTTTTACTAACAGCAGGCCGTCGACGGTTTATTACAAGGATAATACTATGAGCGACTGGATACCTTTTAGTAACGGTCTGCCACAAGGTCTTGAAGCAAGGGAAGGCGGGCTGATTTTTTACAGGGATAATAAAATGCGTCTTTGTGGTAATAACAGTATCTGGTCGACTCCTCTGTATTCTGTTGGTGCACCTGTTGCACAACCTAATGCCGACAGGCAGTATATAGGATGCAGCCATGATACAGTTGATTTTTTTGATTATTCGATGAACGCATATGCATGGGCAACAAGAAAATGGACATTTCCCGGGGCATCATGGGTGAGCAGCGATACTGCGCTGAGGCCAAGGGTTACGTACCCAAGCCAGGGAGCTTATACTGTTTCACTCAAAATTACCAATGCGCTGGGACTGACTCATACACGGACAGTTGACAGTATGATCATCTTCCTGAATGACCTTTGCGGACCTGATACAGTGGCAGGGCTTTGTGCGCAGATGAACGGTGATGGACATACCATTAACCTGGGCAATGTGAATATAAACAGCAACAATTTTTCTATATCGTGCTGGGTGCAGCCCAAGGGTAACCAGAGCAGTTTCTCACAGCTTGTTTCGCACGATCAGTATCCGGGTTCAAATGGTTATGGCTTTGGCTTTGGGTACACATTTGCAGGATATACACCCAACCTGGAGCTTTGCTATACCGACAGCATTGTGAATTATGGTAACTACAGCGGCCTGATATGCGACAGCACCAAATGGAACTTTATTGTACTGACTTATGCGCCTACGGGTGTAACCATGTATCTGAACGGCGTAGCATCGGTTGTGAATCCCGGCCCTATGCCGGCAATCAATCTTTCTACATCACCATTCTACCTCAACTTTGATGATAATGAAGGGCAGGGATCGAGATTTAATGGCAAAATTGATGAAGTGAAATTTTATAACTACGCACTGAGCCAGGAAGATGTAAGAACTAAAATGCACCTGATACAAAGCAATGCACCAGCTGAGCCGGGACTGATAAAATACTTCCAGTTTAACCAGTATGATATTACCTCAGGCCTGCTGCACGATGCATTCGGGCAGTATGCTACCAATGTGCCCGCTGTAAACATAGCCCGGTCAACTGCACCAGTGGCTACTGGTACCGTATTCAGCAACCCGACAGTAAACAGCTCTGGGCTTAACAGCTTCCCTGCTGCTGATGTGAATTTGAATCTCGCATCTGGCGGCACTTACCCTAATGGCGAGGTTGTGGCCTTTCATTTGCGAAGCAACCCCGATACCACTCCAGGTGGAAAGAGGATTGTACCCGGCTATTTTGTAATCAATAATTTTGGAACCAATAACACAATTACCCTGCCCGACAGTATACTGATGAGCAATCTGCGCATAGATGCACCTACCTATGCTCCGGGAAACTTTAAACTCTATCAGAGGCCATTCGGCGCCTTTGGCAATACCTGGGGATCGGAGATCGACAGCGCATCAACCTTTAACTTTGCCATTAACCACAGCAGTCTTACCTGGAAAAACAGTAACGTAACCAACCTGAGCAGTCAACTGGTAGTGGTGAACAATAATCCTAAAAATGTGGGAGTACCACAAGCGCAAAATCAGGACCACAGGCAGATATCTGAACTATACCCTAATCCGGCAGGGGAGTGGAGCAGGATAGATATTCATTCATCCAATGCCCAGATTGCAGATGCTGTATTTACTGTTTATGATATGGACGGAAAACAGCTACTCAAGGTATCGCAGGAGCTGAATAAAACAGATAATACAGTGATGCTTCATTTCCCACATTGGGCAGCAGGAAATTATGTGCTGAGTGTGGAGATAGGTGGGAATGTTGTTGGGGTGAGGAAGTTTGTAATGGAATAAAGCTTTAGTATGGAATCAAAATAAGAAACACCACTGGCTATCATGGTTATCCGGGATGAGCCAGGGGAAAACAGATCAGCATTTTGGAATATCTGGGTTTTGTATTAATTTTATATTGTTTTGATGGTTTTGCTAACCTTTTAAAACAATAATGCGTCTTATATATTACATACACTTTTTTAATTCTAAAACCATCTATTTATGAGAAACCATTTATTTACCAATCTCTTTTACTCTCTAATAATCCTTGTAGCATGCACAAGCAGTGGACGTGCTCAGGGCATAATGACGACAATTGTAGGCGATAGTACAGCAGGCTATACAGGTGATGGAGCCGCAGCTCATCTGGCAAGGATAAATAAACCACACGACGTATGCATGGATGCCGCTGGCAACATGTATATCGCCGACATGGGCAATTATGTGATAAGAAAAATAACTAAAAGTACTGGTATCATTACTACAATAGCCGGCAATGGTACGCAGGGCAGTGATGGCGATGGCGGCCATGCCACCAGTGCACATCTTATGGGGCCAGCTTACATATGCCTTGACAATGCCGGCAACTTATTCATCTCAGATGGCGGCGACCCGGTAATGGGCGTTGCCGGTGGCTATACTGTGAGAAAGCTTAATCTCGTAACTGGTATCATCACTCGTGTGGCTGGTAATGGTATTCATGGTAACAACGGCGATGGCGGACCAGCCACTGCTGCTTGTTTGTCTGATCCGCAAGGTATCTGCACTGACCCTGCAGGCAATCTGTACATAGCAGACTGGAGCGGAGCATGCATCCGTAAGGTAACCAAGGCTACAGGCATAATCTCTACTATAGCAGGCACCGGAGCAGCCGGCCACGCGGGGGATGGGGGGCCGGCAACAGCAGCAACACTGGAATCTCCACAGGCTATCTGTATCACACCAAATGGCGACCTGTACTTTTCAGACCTGATGGGTGAATATATCAGGAAGGTTACTCCCACTACAGGCATTATATCAGCAGTAGCAGGAAATGGTGGCCTCTTCAGCGGCGATGGTGGCCCGGCCATTTCGGCAGGACTTGGGAATGTTGATGGCCTTTGCTCAGACCAGCATGGCAATGTGTATTGCAACGAATGGAGCTGCTCGTGCAGAAAGATTGATCATACTACAGGAATCATAAACATCCTAGCCGGCGACCCTGCCATAGATGGCTATAATGGCGATGGCGGCAGCGCCACAAGCATTTTAATGAACTGGCCAGCCGGACTCTGTGTGGACCCGACAAACGGAAATATCATTATTGCCGATGCCAATAACCAGAGAATTAGAAACACCACACAGCCTGGATTTATAAGCAAAGCAGAAACAAAGAACGTAACAATGCCAATGGCAGGTATCTATCCAAACCCATCCCGTGGCAGTTTTCTGATTACTACCTCCGAGGATCAGAAGTTCGCTGAGGTTAACGTGCTCAATACTGCAGGTAATGTAATTTTCACTTCCATACTAAATAACACACAAACCATTATAGACCTCACGCAATACCCTGTAGGCATGTACTTTCTGCAGATCCAATCTGCGAAAGGAACTACTACACAAAAACTTATAGTGGTTCGGTAAAGTATTCTTAAAGAATAATCATCAAAATAAAAGCCCGCATTTCTGAGGGCTTTTATTTTGATACAACAGTTTATATTACTCAAACCTTCTTAAACAGGCAATGGAAATGGATGCAGTTGAACTTTAGGATGGAATATTTATATACCATTGTGAGTAATCCCATCCATACGTATAAACAACGACCTATAAATCTATCAGCTCAATAAAAGCATGTCTGATTAACAACAGAAGCCGCTATATCAGCGGCTTCTGCTTGAAAATAATTATACTGAAAATCAGATAGGAGCAGGGCCATTCCATGCACCTGCATTTACAACCCACGAAACATTCAGTGCTCCGTTTGTATTAATTGCAAATACATCAGTCTGGTTTCCAAGCCCGAACTGGTTGGAAGCTGCCACAGGAGCGCCAGAAGCGAAAACACCCTGAGCGCTGATAGGAGCCGGGCCGTTCCATGGTCCTGCGCTTACTACCCATGACACATTGAGTGCACCATGTTTGTCTATACAAAACAAATCAGTCTGATTTCCGAGACCAAACTGGTTTGAAGCGGCCACCCATGCTCCTGGATCGAAAAGGCCATGGGCGCTGATTTCAGCCGGGCCACTCCATGGTCCGGCATTTGTCACCCAGGACACGGTGAGCGACCCATTATTATCTACTGCAAATACATCTGTCTGACCGGCTAAACCGAACTGATGTGAAGCAGTTACGGGAGCGCCTGCGGGGAACCTGCCCTGGGGGCTGATTGGTGCAGGACCGTTCCAGTGGCCTGCGTTTACTACCCAAGCTACATTCATAGCGCCGTGGTTATCAACCAGGAACACATCTGTCTGTTGGGGTAAACCGAACTGGTTAGAGGCACATAAATGTGCGCCTGGTGGAAAAACGCCCTGGGCACTTATTGGTGCCGGACCGTTCCAGTTTCCGGCTGATACTACCCATGAGACTGTGAGCGCACCGTGTACATCAACAGCAAATACATCGGTCTGGTTAGCTATCCCGAACTGGTTAGATGCGGCAACTCCGCCTCCGGCAGGGAAAACGCCTATTGCACTTATCCGGGCCGGGCCACTCCAGGCTCCGGCATTTGTGACCCACGACACGGTCATAGCCCCACTGTTATCAATAACAAACACATCTGTCTGGCCTCCGAGTCCAAATTGATTTGATGTAGCAATTGCTGCGTTTACAGGGAAAAGACTTGTAGCGCTGATGCGTGCCGGACCACTCCACTGTCCTGCACTCACTACCCACGACACAGTCAGTGCTCCATCCTTATCAATTGCAAATACATCGGTCTGGTTGGCAATACCGTGCTGGTTAGATGCTGCTACTGGTGCTGCTGATTGAAAAATTGACTTAATTACTGTTATATTGAACGGGTCTGAGTGTATACCATTGGCTACGACCCTAACCTGATAAACGCCATCGTGAGGTATATTGTTTACTGCAAACAAGCAGGACTCAGCTGTGATGCCAGTAGCAACTCCCATTGTGCTGAAGTTGTAGGAGCGGGCAAAAATTATATGGCCGTTTGTAGTGTCTGTCAGTTGCACAATAGGATAGTTAGTTGCATTGGTGCAATCATCGCCGTAAATAGATGCCTGGGATAATCCATTCAGTTGGGTGCCTGTCAGTGTAAAATAGCTCAGGTGGCTACCAGTATATTGTGGTACGACGGAGGTTATTGCAGGTTTCCAGGAGGTTTGAGGTGACCCTCCACCATTATAAAGCTGAACGTTATTACTACCCGGGCAATACATAGCCTCGCCTGATGGCAGCATTAACATTCTGCTGGTATAAAGTGGTGTACTGCTGCCGGTATTAGGTGGTGTAGTCACCTGGGTTATTGTATTAGCAACAGGATCATACTCAAATGCATAAACGGGATTAGGCCAGGTCCAGGCGCTTTGCGCAAGTCCTGTATTATCAAAATACCTGCCAGCGGTAAACAGTACTTTTCCGTTTGGCAAAAGTACTGCCGGACAGTCGTTTGCAACAACAGCATGACCGCCTACCTGTGGAATCTGTGGCCCGGCCACCCATGTACCAGTACCTGATGCCGAAGCAGGAGGTGTATAAATTACTGTATTTCCATGTCCTGAATGACCATTGGCTCCGAAGTAAATTACCTTCTTATTCGGCAACAGCATACCTGGACCTATTTCAGCCATTGCAGGATCTACAATTGATGCGGGCAGAGCTCCTTCATTCTTCCAGGTATTGGTTGCAATAATATATTTTTCAGCGTTGTAGGGGGCAAAACACTGAAGCGTAAGGATTGTATTATCTGGTTGTAGTATCCATGTTTCTTCGTTCGACCTTACTGCTTTACTGGCTGCTGCCGACCAGGTATTTGTAACAGGATTGTAGATAGCGCATGCAGTGGAAGTGAGGTTGCCTATCATTAAGCGTCCATCAGGAAGGATGCAACTTGATGCATCACCAACTACCGACCATCCTGCCGGAGCACCGATAGTTGTCCAGGTATTTGCAACCGGATCATAAATCTGTGCATTAGTAGTATCGCCACCGGCGCTGCTGTCTTCCCCGCCACAAACAATAACGCGGCCGTCTTTCAATATACCTGAAGCGTAGTAACTTCTTGTATATTGCATATCGGCCAGTTGAGACCATGTGCCATTTACATAGCTGCCTGTGCTGTCTGGCGTTAAGGCATGCCAGTGATTAGATCCGCCGTCTTGTGCCATAATGCGGCCGTCGGTGAGCAGCAACGATGTGCTGACATTAAAATTGGTTGGTTGGTGAGTTAAACCTTGCCATGTACCCATGATGAAAAAAATTTATTGCTAACGCCTACTCTATTCCCTTTTCGGCAACCGGGCGCTTACTCTTTTGAGGATTTTCAGCTTACTCCTTAATAATGTTATTGTGGCAATTTTGATTGGTTGAGATATAAGAATAATTAGTGCCGTATATATACATCCTATTATTCTTTTGACTTTCTAAGGTCAAATGTCTTTATCCAAAAGGATAATTTATACCGTTAAAAAACGGTATTTTTAATAAAATTTATACTTAATAAGAATAAATACATAGACATGAGCATTATAACGATTGAATGCTTGTTCCTATATTATGAATGTATTGAAGATGCGATTATGGACTTTTTGTTGGGTAATTTATTAATAATACATACTGTAGTGTATAAATTCCCTTTCAGAAGAAGTCCTTTTGGTTTACAAAGTGGAGGAATAGCAAATCTGAAAAGTACAATGACCACAGTATCTTAATGGGTTTTTAATCTTAGAAAATAAATAGCGATAGGCAGGGCTTGATCCTGTTTTCATAAACAAGCATCCCAGTCTGATTCTGAAATAAAACTTCAAAGGGTATTAACTGAATAGGATGTTCTTTCATTTTCTCTCTGCATGATACTTAGCTGACAAAAGTTCCACTTTTCATTTTCTTTATTGTTACTTAGCTTTATGCCCATCTGATAAAAAAAAACTAAAAATGAGCGACCTCAGCGATACTATACAGGAGACAACAGACCATGCAATCGAAAGCAAGATAAACCGGATAGTGGCAATATGCGTGGCAGTTGTGGCTACGTTTATGGCATTCTGTAATGTAAAAGACGGCAACATTGTTCAGGGTATGGACAAGGCACAGGCAAGCAGTATTGATGCATGGTCGTATTACCAGGCCAAAAGTACCAAGCAGGCAATTGTGGCCAATTCGCTCGAGTACCTGAAAGCCCAGAAAAATCCTGGTCTTGATGAACTAATCAAGAAAAACGAAGAGCAGGTAGCACGTTATGAAAAAGAAAAATCGGAAATAAAAACAGAGGCTGAAGGATACAATAAACAGTATGATGCACTCAATGTATTTGATGACCAGTTTGATATGACAGAAGCTTTCCTTTCTATTGCTATTGCCTTGTTTGGTATTACTGCGCTAACCCAGAGAAAATGGTTGCTTTACTTCGCACTTACTGTGAGCATTCTGGGTATTATTTTTGGCATAACCGCGTTCCTTAAAATCAGCATTCATTCTGATTTTATTTCGGGAATACTGGGGTAGTAGCCAATCGAAAGGGATTCTAAACAACCCGGTAAGTAAATCTTCCTAAATTCTTTATTGTTGAAGTACCAAGACCAGAACTATTATCGTGCTGTTTTATGGTTGCAACATACTAACCGTCCTTAGCCTGGTGTTTTAGCTTCCTGCCTAACTCACTAATGCACTCTTTCAGCTCTTTCAACCATTCAGGGTTTATATCTTTACTGGCATTATCTTCTTTAAAATGTTGTCTTAATAATGGTAAAAAATCTTTGTCTCCAAAATCAATAATTGCTTCAAATAAAGATGTGCTATAAATTCTTGAAAGTAGTTCTCTCTTTATTATTCCTTTTACCCGGGCATCTTTTCTTATTGCCAGGCCAACGATTGCTTCATATTTTGTATCCTCATGCTTGTCGTTTACCCTGGCCCATAAAGCTGCTCTTATTTTCCTGTTATTTTTTTCAATCATTGATCCTATTCCAAAGGTCGCCCAATCTCTTACATAATCCAGTCTATCAGACGACAATTTGATTAAAGTGTCAATTGCAAAAGGATTTTTTATACGCAACAAGGAAAATACTAACCCTTCTTTTATTCCATCATTATCCGTGTTTGCAAATTCACATAACTTGTTGATTTGTGCCTGGTTTAATTGTTCATTGTTATGAGAAATTGCAATCAACAAAGACTTTAATATTTCCGGGTCATTCTCTGTTTCTAAAAGCTCAAAAAATCGTTTAATGGTATCTGAATAAAAAGGTCGTAGGGGCGTTCCTAATTGAGCGAGCGTATCAATACCGATTTCGCGTGCTTTTGGATCCTTACTAAATGTAAGTTCAATACATTTATCGAATACTTCATGGGTTGGCCTTTTTCTCAATGCGCTGATATTTTCCCAGTAGGTTCTGTCCGACTTATTATTCAAAAGCCGGAAGAATAGTTTTTCATCTGTCCAATCATTTCTGCCCATTGTTATTGGTTGCGGTAACCTTTATCTAAAAGTACACAGAATTTATGAACAAAATTTGCTGATTAAATCCTATCCCACAGCCGCCCTCACCTTCGGCGCAACCTCTTCACCAAACAACCTTACAGAATACAGCAGTTTTTCATGCGGCATACCTCCAGACATAGTCTGGCATATGAATCGTGTATTGCCAAATATCGTGTGTTCGGCAATAATTTTATCCGCCACTTCCCACACATTACCTACCAGCAGCGGACCTGCAGGTGAACGAAGGTATTCGAACTGCGGCCTGGTCATCGGTGACCAGCCACGCTCTTTGCCTACCCGGTTCATCAAAGCGCTGTATATCGGCCAGAACTCTTCGGCTGCCTGCTCAGATGAGTCGGCTATATAGATGTGCTGGTTGATGGCCAGTTGCAGCTTGCTGCTATCATGCCCTGCTTTTGTAGCCGACCGCCTGTATAATTCTACCAGTGGCAGAAACTGTGAAGGCTGTCCGCCCAGTATGGCAATAGCCAGCGGCAGGTTAAGAGTGCCTGCCCTTACCACTGAGGCTGGTGTGCCACCTACTGCAAGCCATATCGGCAATTGTGCCTGATAAGGTCTTGGGTATACACCCAGGCCAGAAATAGAAGCCCTGTGCTGGCCCTTAGATGTAACTAACTCATTGTTGTTGATATTCATCAGGAGGTTAAGGTGTTCAATAAAAAGCTCATCATAATCATCAAGATCATAACCAAATAATGGAAAAGATTCTATGAATGACCCCCTGCCAGCCATAATCTCCGCCCGTCCTTTCGAAATCAGATCAAGTGTGGCAAAGTTCTGAAATACCCTTACCGGATCGGCTGAGCTAAGTACCGTAACTGCGCTGGATAGCTTGATATGCTTAGTTACCGCAGCAATTGCAGCCAGCACAACCTCGGGTGCAGAAACAACAAAATCGGGCCGGTGATGCTCGCCCAATGCAAATACATCCAGACCTGTTTCATCGGCCACTTTTGCTTCCTGAATCAATTCATCTATCCGCTTCTGTGCATTGACAGAATTGCCTGATAAATGCTCAATAGCCAAATCACCGAAAGTACTGATGCCTAATTCCATAATTGAATCTAATAGAGCTGCAAATTACGACCTTATTCAGATAGTAATTACCTGGCATTACCTTTATCGATTGATTAATTGAGTCATTAAGAAGGGAGTGGATTGAAATGAATACCGTAGCCTTCCCCCAGTTAAGGAGCAAAGAATAAAGTATTCATTCCGGCAAATTTATACACGAATTCTACGCTAAGTATTACTTAGAATATTACCTGCTAATTATAAAGTGCCCATACAACCTATTCAGCAGTTGTAGGATCTATAATCACCGATACTTTACTTACTGAATTCGCAGGGAAACCACCTTGCGATGCATGTTCCCTTACCATTTCCTCGTTTGGTGCATTGTAGACGCAATAGATTTTATCATCCGTTACATAACTATGAACCCATTGAATCTGTGGCCCCAGATTACGAAGTACACCACAGGAAGTTTGTGAGATTCCTTTCAATTGTTCTGCAGTTAGTTTCCCTGCTCCGGGAATTTCTCTTTCAATTACATATTTAGGCATAAAGCTGGCTTTTGGTTATGAATAAGTAGTTGGTCTGGCAAAAATTTTTAAAAGCAAATAAAAGTACTGATTTTACTGAAATACACAAATATTTGACCTATTGCCATCACCTTTTATTACAGCTCACTTACTCTCTATCCCTCAGCCTTTCTGATATATAAGTCATAAACCGGTTGAGGCTATTGTAGGGTCTGTCCTTTTTAAAGCTTGCAATGATTGATTTTAAGTATTCTGAGGTATAGTATTTTTCAGTAACAGCAAATAACTCCGGAAAACAGGCTTCATTTTCCTTGTCTCTTTCAATGTTAATCCAGAAACTACTTTCATATTTATTTACCATCTTTTCCACAAGTTTTGCTTTATCGGCCATGATCATCTTTTCGAAATAGGGAGCTATAATGCTATAGCTGGCATGCGAATCGATGTAATCAATCATTTTCCTGTAGTTTTCTTCATGGTCCATGAGCCGGAAGCAAAAAACAGTTGCACTGTCGTTGTGGCTATTCGATGCGTTGCTTGCTTTTGATAGCATCTTAGTTCGCCATTTTTTCCGTTCATCCTCCGGCATGTGACTGGCGATAATCAGGTAATCATCAAAATCATAGGTGTAAGGAAACAGCTCTGCAACTATATCCACCAATTTCCCTTCATCATTGGTTTGTGTATAGATTTCCTTCAGCAGTTCCCAATAATGTACATTAAATTCCAGCCGGGAATTGCTGTGGATTTGAGAGCGGCAATATTTTTCTGCTGTTTCGAAATGATGATTATTAACGAGCAACTTTATCAGGTGGATATTGAATTCATTATCATACCGAATTGGTTTGAACAGATGATAATACCTGGGGAAAAGGTCATTGGTTTCAACAATACGGAGAATCTGGTTTGTATACGTTTGGCCATTTACCAGGCTATCAGGCAGGGCATTTCCATATTGCTTTACCAGCAAGTCAGTTATTTTTTCTTTTCTTTCAAATTCGCTTACTGATGCAATATTATTCAGATGCAGCAGGTAATGCAACCGGACATCACCTTTGCCACTAAACATGTGCTTAATAAAGTGCCTGACTGCTTTTTCCCAGCTTTCTTCTATCTGCAGGTTATTGATACATTCAGCTGCACTCTGAAGCAAGTTTTCAATAAATTTGGGTATCTTATTGCTTGTGGTTTCGATTTTATGCTGAATGGTAATGACCTCCTCAAGCATGGTATGAAAATTCAGGAAAGCGCTTTCATCCATCACATTCGACTTGTAATACTTCACAACAGGCGCCAGCATTTCTGTCCATAATTCCACTAGTTTTTTCATGTGAATGGCCTCTGCGGTTTTTCTGTTACCCAAAACCACCTTTATAGCTTCGGCCATCAGTTTCTTTACATCTTCAGGAGTATATTGCTGACTGATGGTGGAGAAATAATGAATGAATGAAAGTTGCAGATCTTTGTTTTTCTGCAACAGATTTCTCACCCATTCTTTCAGTTCAGCAGCATCCACCTGATCCAGCAGATATTCTGTTTTATTTTCCTTCTTCTTTGCTTTTACAGGAGCTTTTACTTTTTTACCCTTGGCAATATGCATCAGCAATGCGGCCTTGTGCCTACAGAAGGTATTGCCGTTTTTGCAGTCACAGCTATGAGTTTTGAGCTCATTGCCACTGAAATTCAACGCCACATCGTAGCTGTCTTTACCATCATCTACATAGGCCACAAAATGCCCTTTTTCTGTTTCATCACATTCGCGCACTTTATTCTTTTCAGCAGATGCCAGCAGTTCTTTGGGTAATACAGTGGTGTAGTCTTTAAGCGTTATTATCATAAATCTCTGGAACTAAACATAAAGATAGTAAAACAAGAAAATCTGTATAAAAATACAGAGGCTTTATATTCCAGGACTTGAAAGGTTGCTGCTTTGTAGAGATTTGGTTCTATCGGCCAACTTTTCGGGAGAATTCCGGTGATTGATACTATGTAATGCCCGGACGGACCTGTGAATTATGTAATTTTTTGGCAGGATTTAGTAACACTTTTGATTCATGGCCTTACCAACTTTGTGGTGTGAAAATACTTTCACAGTAAACATATTTACGATGCAGACTAATGTTGAGAATCCCGGAGAAGGCAAAGATGTGGTTAAACAAGTAAATGCAGCTGATGTGAAGAGAAATATTGAAAACCACAGGCAGGCGGCAAGTCACCATCAGGAAGCAGCACAGCATCATCTGGAAGCGGCAAAATATCATGAGGCAGGTGACCACGGAAAGGCGCATGAAAGCGCACATCTGGCCTATGGACATTTGGTAATAGCGGGTGAGTTTCTGAGTGATGATGCAAAGCACCATGCACAATCGCTGAAACAAACCAATTACCATCATTAAGTAAAATGGAAGACCTGAAGCACCTGGAATTCCTCGCACTTAATTCAAAAGAGATTATTGAAAAACAGGTTGATTCTTATCGGCAACAGCATACCTATGCCGGTACCATTATAGGTGCCACCGCTTTATTTATACCGTTTTTTCTGGGAGGTTTCGATGGAACCTCCCAAATCGTGCAATATGTGTCTATTGTGCCTATCGCTTTTTTTATACTGGCGATACTTTTAATGCTGAGTATTTTCAGGTCAAAACCTTTGGACCAGGCATTTAATGTAACCAAATATGCCGAGTTGCAGGAACAAACTTATAAGGAGATCCTGCTTTTTGAGATTACAGCCAATTCCCACTCTTACAATCTCAACAAGATAATAACCGAAAAAGGCAACAAAAGATATTCAAATGGAGTCAGTTTAACGATTATTGCGCTGATATGTTCCATCATTCTGATAATGGCAAACAAATTCATTAAAATAGAAAAACAGCCAACAAAAGTTCAGGTGGTCAATGTTAAGAAATCGGCTGTAGGTGCAGTAAGTGATAGTATCATTGCTCTACCAGCAAGTCAGTCGGTTTCAGATCCCGGACATTGAACTCCAAATTCTTCATCAATTATAGCCATAGATGATTCAATCCTCTGAATGGCATTAAGGCTCCTGAGCATCCTTATTTTTCTATGCCAGTTTAAACGTTACTTTATGCGGCAAATACTTCAATCAATTTGATTGCCTTTCAGGTGCAGAATGCTATAATGCCACCAAACTCAGTCATAGTGTTTTATTTGTATTGCATTGTGGTCGTCCTTAAAAAAATACGAGACATAGCACTAATGCATTCAGATAATAATTACCAACTGCCGTATAACATATTTCATGTAATTTAGCACGTCCGGTTTATCAGGTTATCATTAATAAATCGGGTCGATAATCAGAAATCTCCAAAATATCCTGAGAATGAAGCACGTAATGAATTCAATACTTTTCCTGACACTTTTTTGCTGTGCATCTGCAGCGTTTGCCAGTCCCGGAGATACCAGTGTTGTTTTGACCAGCCCTGTATTAAATGCCGACGGGAGTACTAATTTTGATACCCTTATAGTATTGCCAACTACCAAAACTTACAGAAAGATATTCCTGGTTTATACCGTTAATTCGCACGCCTGTCCTTCCGGGTCTACTTATTGTCATCAGTGGGATTATATAGGTAATGTTACCCTGAAATCGCCTCACGGAGATACGGTGGAGCTTGCCCGTATAATAACCCCGTTTGCTACATCTGGTTGGACCCGTTTTCCTGCTCCACCTGCCTGGTCGGAGGACTATATATTTGATGTTACCGATTTTGCTCCCCTGCTTCGCGACAGCATCACTATCAACAGTGCTCTTGGTGTAGGTTCACCTGGGTTTGGCATATTTACCAAGTTGATTTTCATTGAGGGTACGCCCGATAGAAATACAGTTGCTATTCACCGGCTGTATACCCACGGAGGAACCTATGGTAACGCATCTAACCCGATTGATAATAATTTTCCGGTTCTGAATCAAACAGCCCCTGCCGGTACAGCCAGTGCTGCATTCCGGTTTCTTGTAACCGGCCACGGATCTGATGCCAATCAATGCTGCGAATTTGCAAGTCATTACTACAATCTTTTTTTAAACGGCACCTCAATAAAGCAACGGGATATCTGGCGAAATGATTGCGGCTTGAATGAATTATATCCACAGGGCGGTTCCTGGACCTTCAACCGGGCCAACTGGTGCCCGGGTTCAACAGTAACACCCTACTACGATTCGTTGCCGGGTGTAATTGCAGGCTCTAACTATACCGTTAATATAGGGTTTGAGCCTTATACAGTTACAAGTCCGTCTGGCAATTATTTTGCCAGTGCATCAGTTGTTTATTACGGCGGTATCAATAAGACGCGTGATGCATCTATTGACGACATTATAGCTCCTTCATCGAGCCAGCAGCATTTCAGGGAAAACCCTTCGAATAATTTGCCCATTGTGCACCTGCATAATTCTGGCAGCACTGCTATTGACAGCGTAGCTTTCAAGTATGGAGTAGCTGATTCTGCCATGCAGAGTTTTATGTGGGTTGGTAATCTCGCACCTCTTGCCGATACTATTATTTCTTTGCCCGCATCATCAAGCATGGCCTATATGTCGGCCACCTCACAGTCCGGATCTTTTCACTTCATCGTAGCAATAACCGGCGTAAATGGTACGCCTGATGCTGATCAGACTAACGATACCATGAGATCCCAGTTTATTGTTGCGCCTAATTGGCCCGATACCATAACTATAAAAATGCTTACGAGCAACCTAGCAGCAGACGGAGTGAGTCTGAATGCCAATCCTGCCGATGCATCATGGTGCATTACCAATATGAATGGCGATACCCTGTTTTCCCGCACCAACACTAACTATAGCACTCTGTATATCGATACGATTGCTATGCCCCACAATGGCTTCTATAAGTTTTCTGTAAGCACTCCGGCTAATTGTGCCGGTCTGCACTGGTGGTTGTTCGACCAGGCATTAACCGGATATTCGCCCGGATACCTACAGGTTAGGAAGCCTACCGGCGCCATTATACCCATGCATGGGTATACATATACCTTCAGTACTACATCCGCAGGACTTAAAAATTTTGGTGAACACGATGATTTCGGATGTGCATACTCCCAGTATTTTTATGTTTCCAGCCTCAATACCACAGGAGTTCAAAGCATTAATAAGCAATCATCTGTGGCTATATACCCCAACCCCGCCAGCCGGGAAATCAACATTGACTTTGATAATACCGATACCCGCAACTCATCCCTGTCTGTTATAAATGTGCTGGGGCAAACTGTTTATACCACCAATGTAACCGCAGACCATATAACCATAAACAGCAGCTCATTTGCACCTGGAGTGTATACAATTTTGTTTAAGGCGGGTATTGGTAGCACTAATATTGGTAAGGTTGTAGTTGGGCATTAGAGTAATTAGTACTCCTGAATAGTTAGAAATAGTTCCATTCATAGCTTATCATTATCTGACGGGATTCGGATTGATTTTTTTAAAAATACTACCCAAAAGTAGTATAGAATCTTTGTAAAAATAAGTGGAAAAACGACATTCCAATTAACCAAGAAGCTACACAAAAAGCATGCTCACTTTTATCATTTTATTTTGAACGATTGAATATTATATGGTGTTCCCACATAACCGGTATTTTCTGAATCATAAAATAAATGATCATTTTTGAAATCATAAGTAATAAAGATCAATGAATGCTGTCTGCCGAAAACAATTGTAGAATCAGTAGTTAATGAGTCGATCAGGTAGTAAGTAGCTGACCCATACACGGTACCTATAGTATCTGTGACTTTGAATGTTGAATCATTGATTACGTTGGATTAAAGTGATATATATCTACCGTTTGAATTGTAGTAAAAGATAGAATGGTCAATCGGTAAACTTTTTAATTGCTCATGTGCACCATATAAGGTTGAACTGTAATTGCCACTTATTTTATGTGTTGTAGAATGAATATTAAGTGATTTACTCACTGCATGAGCAGTATCCCCATTTATTATCATAGTAACTATAAATGATCCGCTATAATTGTAAACGTGTCTAGGTGAAGAACCTGTAGTGACCGCACCATCGCCAAACTTCCATAAATAGGTACTGCCGACAGGAGCATCACCACCAAACCCTATACTATTATAGGTGTACTTAGAACCGGAGTAGGTAAAGTTGTAATTCCCAGGTTTGTTAGTTGTCTTTTTACAGCCAGCTGCTCCGATAAAAATTACAAAAAAAGCAAAAAAGTATAATTTCATAAGGAGGAATAAATTGAGACACTTTAATAGACGTAAAATCAGCTGCTAATCTTAGATAAATACGACTATTTTTTTCGATTAAACCTTAATCACAGATTACAAACAGGTTTTTGATCATAAGCTTGTTGTTTCCGGTAGAACACAAAAAGGGAAATCTGTAACAAAAATTATAAGCCTCTCAGTACAGAATTCATGGTTCAGCATCATAAATAATTTTTGTTCTGATAGGCCCAGTGGTATAGACTCAATTGCCATCCACCTTTGATGAGAGAAATCAATAAATAAATGATGAAAATCATTCCCAATACCTGAATATTTCAGTAAATTTATATGCTAATTATTTTCTCCTGTCTATATTGATTAATTGTTTTTATAAAACCAACATAATGAAACAACGCTTTATATGTTCTCTGGTTATTGCTGTATTGTTTTTTACATTAACCTCATCTGCTCAGGGTACTGTCGATACAGGCCGTGAATCTTCAAGGGCTTCAATTAATTTCACGGACATTGCCAACTACTATCTCTTGCACCCTATGCCACTGGTAATAAGAGAGGCAGAAAATGAAGATGAGTTGCCGGAGCCCAATACTTTTCATATTGCTGATACTTCATTAATACACCGGAGAACTGTATCAACAACTTTTATGCCGTCCAGTTACCTGCCGGTTTCCCTATCTCCAACAGATACTTTTGAATCAACATTGGATAACGGAACTGTGATACCACCTGATACTCATGGCGCTGTTGATTCGAATTATTGTATTACCGAAGTTAATTCAGCTGTGCATGTTCAAACCAGGACCGGCGCCAATGTTTCGTCTGTTTCGCTCGATGGTTTCTGGGCATCTGTACTTCCTGCAGGAGGCGCCTATGATCCAAGGGTGCATTACGATGCACATTATCACCGGTGGATAATTGTTGCTGATGCCAATGGTGGTCTGTCTTCTTCATCTTTATTGGTAGGCGTTTCCAAGACCAGCAATCCTACCGGTGGTTGGTGGTTGTATATAGTGCCAATCAGCGCTTCCACATACTGGCTCGATTACCCTAATGTTGGCTATAATAAAAAATGGCTTGTAATAACTGGCAATCTTTTTCCGGTTTCTACCGGATCTTATGGAGGATGCAAAGTTTATGTTTTTAATTATGCCAGCCTCATGTCAGGCGCCGGAGCTCCTTATACTGCATTTACACAAAGCAGTTCCAGTTGTATTGCGCCAGCTTCAACCTATGATACAACATCAGGGAATTTATTTGCTGTAGAGAGCTGGAATGGAGGAACTGGTGGTGGAGGCACAATGAAACTATGGAAAATAACCGGGGCTGTAGGTTCTGAATCTATGACTGCTGTTGGTTATCCTGCCGCAACAGGTTTCAACTGGAATTGGGAACCCGCCGGAGGTGCTGATTTTGCACCCCAGCAGGGAACCTCTTCTAAAATACAAACCAATGATGACCGGGTTTTTTCATGTGTCTCTATGAATAATAAGATTTGGGCATCCCATACCGTTTTTTTACCTGCAACCGGTACTGTTACCCGTAGTTCAGCGCTATGGTGGCAGATTGATACCTTTGCCAACCCTGTACAGATAGGGTTGATTGATGATCCGACTAATTCTAAATTTTTCGCCTTCCCTTCCATTGCCGTAAACTCAAGCGACGATGCACTACTGGGGTTCTCCCATTTTTCTGCTACAACTCATCCCAGTGCTGCCTATGCACTGCATATGCATACTGATCCGGCGGATTCTATCCGGCCGTATGTAATTTACAGGCACGGCACGAATACCTATTATAAGGTATACAGCGGTACCAGAAATCGATGGGGTGATTATTCTGCCGCATGTGTTGATCCGCTCAATCTTACCGACTTCTGGACACTCCAGGAGGCAAGTGCAAGTCCGGCAAATACATGGGATACATGGTGGGCCCATATAAATTTGTGCTTCGTTGCTGCCATTACTCCTGCAGGCCCTACTACATTTTGTGCACCGGGCACAGTAGTGCTGAATGCGACAGCCGGTACAGGATATACGTATCAATGGCTGTTGGGAGGAGCCCCCATATCAGGTGCTACCAATGCATCATATACTGCCGGTTCATCGGGTAGCTACACAGTTTTCATTACAAGCAGTACCTGTAATGCAACGTCTCCGCCAATTGTTGTAACTGTAAATCCGCTACCCACTGCAGGCAGTATAACCGGTACTGCAAACGTTTGCCCTGCAGCAACTACAACGCTGAGCGATGGCGCAGGTGGTGGTGTATGGAGTTCAGTAATACCATCCATTGCCACTATAGGTTCCTCATCCGGAATCGTAACTGGTGTTGCAGCAGGTACTTCAACCATATCATATACAGTAGCCAACAGTTGTGGCACGGCTACAGCCACTGTGGTTGTAACTGTAAATCCGCTACCTAGCGCGGGCAGTATTAGCGGCACACTATCAGTATGCCCATCTGCTACTACAACGCTTAGCGATGGCGCAGGCGGAGGTGTATGGACTTCGGTCACAGCATCTATTGCCACAATAGGCTCATCATCAGGAACCGTAACCGGTGTAACGGCAGGTACTACAACCGTATCTTATACTGTAACCAATAGTTGTGGCACCGCTGCTGCTACAGTAGTTGTAACGGTAAACCCATTACCCAATGCTGGCAGTATAAGCGGTACTCTATCTGTATGCCCTTCTGCCACCACTACTCTGAGTAATGGTGCCGGCGGAGGTGTGTGGACTTCAGTAACACCTTCCATTGCTACTATAGGCTCGTCATCCGGAATTGTAACTGGTGTTGCAGTGGGTACCACAACCATTTCTTATACAGTAACCAATAGTTGCGGCACGGCTGCTGCTACAGTAGTTGTAACAGTAAACCCGCTGCCTAACTCAGGCAGTATCAGTGGCACTTCATCGGTATGCCCATCTGCCTCTACAACGCTGAGCGATGGTACCGGTGGCGGTGTATGGACTTCAATAACACCTTCCATTGCTACAATAGGCTCGTCATCCGGAATCGTAACTGGTGTTGCAGTGGGTACCACAACCATTTCTTATACAGTAACCAACAGTTGCGGCACGGCTGCTGCTACAGTGGTTGTAACAGTAAATCCACTGCCAAACGCAGGCAGTATCAGTCGCACTCCATCGGTATGCCCATCTGCCTCTACAACGCTGAGCGATGGTGCCGGTAGCGGTGTATGGACATCAATATCACCATCAATTGCCACAATCGGCTCATCGTCCGGAATCGTAACAGGAATAGCAGTGGGTACCACAACCATATCTTATACAGTAACCAATAGTTGCGGCACAGCTGCTGCCACAGTGGTAGTAACTGTAAATTTGTTACCCAATGCTGGTAGTATATCGGGCACTGCAACTGTTTGTCCTACTGCCACCACAACGCTAAGTGATGGTGCAGGCGGTGGTACCTGGACTTCAATAACACCATCAGTTGCTACAATCGGTTCATCAGGTTTAGTAACAGGTGTTGCAGCGGGTACTACAACCATATCTTATACAGTAACCAATAGTTGTGGTACAGCCTCTGCTACAGTGGTGGTAACTGTAAATCCTTTGCCCAATGCGGGTAGTATAACAGGTACATCAACAGTTTGTCCTGCAGGTACTACAACACTGAGTGATGGAGCAGGTGGCGGTGTGTGGACTTCTGTAACTCCTTCCATTGCTGCAATCAGTTCATCGTCTGGTATAGTAACCGGTGTTATAGCAGGTACCACAACCATATCTTATACCGTAACCAACAGTTGCGGCACAGCCTCTGCCACAATAGTGGTAACTGTGAATCCACTACCTAATGCAGGCAGTATAAGCGGTACACTATCAATATGCCCGTCTGCTACTACAACATTGAGTGATGGTGCCGGTGGCGGTGTATGGACTTCTGTAACACCTTCAATTGCCACAGTTGGTTCATCATCCGGAACCGTAACGGGCATTGCTGTGGGCAACACAACCATATCTTATACAGTAACCAACAGTTGTGGCACAGTTGCTGCCACAGTAGTGGTAACAGTAAATCTATTACCTAATGCAGGCACTATAACCGGATCTGCATCTGTTTGTCCTTCTGCTACAACCACAATGAGCGATGGAGCAAGCGGCGGTATCTGGACTTCAGTTACACCATCAATTGCCACAATCGGTTCGTCGTCGGGCATAGTAACCGGTTTTGCGGCAGGTATCACTACAATCTCTTATACCGTAACCAACAGTTGTGGCACAGCTGCTGCAACAACAGTTGTTACTGTAAATCCATTGCCAAATACAGGTAGTATAAGCGGAACAGCAATCGTATGCTCCTCAGCCACCACAACACTCAGTGATGGCGCTGGCGGTGGTGTCTGGACTTCTGTAACACCTGCAGTTGCCACAATCGGTTCATCATCGGGAATCGTAACAGGAGTGGCATCCGGAACCACAACTATATCATATACCGTGACCAACAGTTGCGGTATGGCTGCTGCTACAGTGGTGGTAACTGTAAACCTATTGCCCGATGCCGGCAATATAACCGGCACTGCAACAGTATGTCCTTCTGCTTCTACTGCACTCAGCGATGGCACAGGAGGCGGTATCTGGACTTCGGTAACACCTGCAATTGCTACAATTGGTTCATCATCCGGAATCGTAACCGGTGTTTCAACAGGTACTTCAACTATTTCATATACCGTAACCAACAGTTGCGGTACCGCTGCTGCAACAAAAGTTGTAACAGTAAATCCATTACCCAATGCAGGCATAATAACCGGCACCGCAACTGTATGTCCATCTGCCTCCACAACATTGAGCGATGGAGCAGGCAGTGGTGTCTGGACTTCAGTAACGCCGTCTATTGCCTCAATCGGTTCTTTATCCGGGATAGTTACAGGTGTTTCGGCAGGTACCACAACAATATCCTATACAGTAACCAATAGTTGTGGCATGGCTGCTGCCACAAAAGTTGTAACGGTAAATCCATTACCCAATGCTGGTACTATAAGTGGCACTCCGACGGTATGTCCATTAGCAACCACAACTTTGAGCGATGGAGCAGGCGGCGGAATCTGGACATCATTAACCCCATCTATTGCCACTATCGGTTCATCATCCGGAATCGTAACTGGTGTTTCGGCAGGTACCACAACAGTATCTTATACAGTAACCAACAGTTGTGGCACAGCTTCAGCTACGATGCTGGTAACCGTAAATCCGTTACCTGATGCTGGCAGTATTAGCGGATCTGTAGCTGTATGCCCGGCAGCAACTACAACTTTGAGCGATGGCGCTGGTGGAGGCGTTTGGACTTCAGTAACACCATCTGTTGCCACAATCGGCTCGTCATCGGGGATGGTAACAGGTGTTTCGGCAGGTACCACAACTATATCTTATACAGTTACCACTAGTTGTGGCACAGCTGCAGCCACTGTGCTGGTAACTGTAAATCCATTACCTAATGCAGGTAGTATAAGCGGCATTGCAACAATATGCCCGTCAGGTACTACAACTCTCAGCGATGGCGCGGTAGGTGGTACCTGGAGTTCTGCATCACCTTCAGTGGCCACTATAGGTTCATCATCCGGAATCGTAACAGGTGTTTCTGGAGGAACCACAACCATATCCTATTCAGTAACCAATAGTTGCGGCACAGTCGCCGCAATAAAAGTTGTAACTGTAAATCCTTTTCCCAATGCAGGTACTATAATCGGAATTGCAGGAGTATGTCCGGGTTCCACTACAACATTGACCGATAGCACAGGCGGGGGTGTCTGGACTTCTGTAACACCATCAGTTGCTACAATCGGTTCATCATCCGGAATCGTTACCGGTATCGCATCAGGTGCGGCTACCATATCTTATACAGTAACAAACAGCTGCGGCACAGCAGCGGCCACAGTACTGGTAACGGTAAATCCATTACCGTTTCCCGGTATAATTTCAGGCAGCGACAGCATGTGTATCGGATCATTTGATACGCTATCTGAAACAGTAACAGGTGGTGTGTGGAGCAGCAGTAATATTGCTGTTGCCTCAGTTAACACAAGTGGTATAGTTACGGGTATGTCTGTGGGTGTAGTCCACATCACTTATACAAAAACAAATTCCTGTGGTACGGGGGACACTGTTTTCTTAATAAATGTTTTACCAGTCACTAATTGTCCTCTGGATCTGAAATTAGCTGTAGCAACACCATTTGCTCTAAAAATATTTCCTAATCCCAACGGTGGTCACTTTACAATACTGATTTCTACAGCTGCTAATGAAGATGCCGTGCTGGCGGTCACAAATTTGCTGGCTGAGAAGGTGGCTGAATTCTCTGCTATTACCAATAAACCGGAGTATTTAAACCTGGTAACACCTGCAGGGGTTTATTTTGTATCAGCCAGAACAAAGGAGGGCGTTTATGTAACTAAAATGATTGTTGAATAGCCACGGTTGGGTTCATTTTCTTGCATGGTAAATTCGCAGTGGCTACCGGAATCGTTTAAGAATTGATTATGAATCTAAACCAAACCCCATATGCGTAGCTCACTGATTGCATCTATATTAGTTGCCTTCTGCCTTTCGGCTTGTAATAAAAAATCTTTATCCGATAGGTTGCCTTCAATTACCACTTCCGGAATTAAGACCTTTGGCTGTATCCTTGACGGGAACATCCCTTATTCGGTAGCAGGAAACCCAGTATACAATGGCGGAGGTTGGAACATAAGCTGCTATACATGTCTCACTGCAAGGTTTGATCAGGGAGCGCTTAGGATTCAGACACTTGATTGCCCTGCTAATACTTATGAGTTTAATATCGTAGTGGGCGGCACTGTGATTCATCCCGGCACCTACAACCTTGCCCAGGTTACTCTCGACTCAACTGGCAATATTGTATCCAATTATCTTACAATGAGATATGTCAATGACCAGGGAACTGATTTCTGGTACCAAACTGATTCTCTCCATACAGGTCAGCTTGTTATCCTAAGGGCATCCGACAGCATTTACTCCGGTACTTTTACTGCCCAATTGATTTTACCCGGAACCAATAAATTATTCAGTATTACAAGTGGCAGGTTCGATGTAAAACTAAACTGAATTATTTGGGAGTTCAAAATATACTTGCATATGACTTGCACATAGGTTGAAGCAAACAAAAGATCGGAAAAAAAGGGCCGCACTCCAGTATGTTTCTGTGGTCACTCATTACTTTGTTTGTAATAAACGGGTAAGTAGATTTTATATCACAGTGAATTTTGGACCTTGCTTCTCTAATTTTAGCTTTGGGAGTAATAAATAGCATTGTACTAAGTACATGCATGAAAAAGCATTTAATACGTGACTGTTTAAAATCAGACAAAATTCAGACAATAAGATTACATTATTGTTAAGTTTTTGGCTACCTTTGCACTAACAAAAAATAATGTATATGAAAAAATTAATTTTATCGATGCTGTCTGTTGCTCTCATTGCAACCACAGCTAATGCACAGTTAGCCATTGCCCCTGAACTTGGCCTTAACCTGGCAAATGTAACAGGAAAATCTGGTGGGGTTTCTACCGACACAAAGATGAAGGCTGGTCTTGCTATTGGTGCAGTTATTGATTTGGGTATAGCCGATAACATTTATTTTCAGCCAGGTCTTTTCTACCTGATGAACGGTGCTAAAGCTAACACTGGAGATGTGACTATGAACATTAATACGCTTCAGATTCCGCTCAATTTCGTTTACAAACTGGGTGAAGAAGGTGGCAATCGCTTTTTCTTTGGTGTAGGTCCTTATTTAGGCTATAACATAAGTGCAAATTATAAGGCCGGTGGCAATTCTACTACTATTGATATTGGTACTGATAAAACAAAAGATGGGCTTAAGCCACTTGATTTTGGTGCCGGGGTTAATGTTGGCTATCTTATGAGTATGGGCGTTTTTGTTCGTGCTCATTACCAGATGGGTTTTGCTAACCTTGACCCAATAAGCGATGCAGATAATACAATGAAATCATCTGCTATTGGTATTACTGTTGGCTATTACTTTGGAGGCCATAAAGGTGGTCATAAAGCTAAGGGCGACGCAAAAAAGAAATAATCAAACCGTAATATTGAACTTTGGGGCTACCTTGTCAGGTAGCCCTATTTTTTTATAGGCGATCCAGACCCACCCTTGAATAAAGAAATTTTTCTCCAGAATGGCATAACAGTTTATAAGTAATGGCAGTAGGGAATTTTCGTATTTACTATGATAAGAAATTAAAAAAGGCAACTATTTCTGATTGCCTTTTACCCATTAAATGTGGACTCCCCCGACGAATTGTCGAACCGGTTGATGGAATTCTTCAGGCAGATATACTCCTTAAAATCCGTATTGAAATAATAATCCGAAGCGGAAAAGAATTGGTCATGTCCATACTTTTTCCAGAATAGTACTTCTAATCATTATTCTCTTAGTTAAATAGCCGTTGTTTTCTTTAGCTTCAATAATCAGTTCGTTTACAAGAGAGTTTTCTTGCCAATATGAGATTGTCTTATCTAAACAATCGCCAATTGTTGTTCTCAACTCGAAATCTTGGACGGGCCCGGGAACTGTAAATACAAATTTTTTATCCGATATTTCAGATGTAATCATTGCGGCATCATTCAGCAATTTAACATTGATATTATCACGTTTTGCACCTTCGTCGGTTAAGGCTAGGTAAATCGCAAAAATGCTCAATGTGAATTTTTGAATAAAAGTTTCAGCGTTTATAGGTTCTCCCTCCTGAGACAAAAACATTCTCTTTGAAAGGTTATCTGTAATCTTAGAACTGACTTCATTAAAAGGATTTTCCGTTCTGAAAAGGACATCGTTTAAAACTTCAAATTTGACATTATTAATTAGCTCTTTTAATGCATCTTCCAAGTTTTGTTCATTAATAGCCATTCCTTCCCAAATCTTTGATGAAACCGAAGACTTCAAAACTGGCGTTCCATTCTTAGTTTTATATTCTATTACTATTTGATCTTTTTTTGAGAATTGCCATAAAGGAAAAAGCAATTGAGAAGAATGAATCGCTCGTTGTTTTGTAGGTAAATCTTCCTGTAAATCACTTAGTCCCATTAATATCGACTCATCTTTCGACTCTATTATATACTCAATTTTAAATCCTTGTGATGATATTGCTGAATAAAAATTAAGAACATTAGATTCTTCCCTTACCAAAATATCCGCCTTTTCATTTACGATCTGGTCTTGGATGCTATTGTCAATTAGGAAAATATTAAGTGCAAGCCTAAAAAATTTCCAAATGACATGAATTTGTTTTGCGATAAGGAAAAGATGATCCCTTTCTATTTCAAATACCTTGCTATTTTTTGAGTTTATTTCGAGAACGATCTTATTATTTACAATACTAGTATTGTGATGATACGCGATATTCCTCCATGTATGTAATCTTAATCCATGAAAATCCTCGGTAAGTAAATTTGCTAGATGATCATGCGATATTAATTCATCGATAATTACACCTAAGTCAAGCTGCATAACTATCGATAAATCGCTAGCGTTAGATGTTTTTCGATTAATTCTGCTTAGCTGTAGCAATAGTTGTAAATATGGTTTTATTAAACCTTCTATAGTCTTGCCAATTGTGGCGGCAGTTTCCTCAAGAAAATCTTCTAGACAAGCCAAAGCCCAGAGAGCAAAGGCGACAACCGCCACCCCTATGTATGACTTAGTTCAATACAGGAAAAACATTAAAGATGTCTTTGATATGGAAAAGACGGCTGGCAAGACATTAACGCACTATGAATATCACTTTGGTGAGCAGGCTCTTAATGCGTTAGATACATCGGGTGAAGTTAATGCCCAAATCGCAAACTATGCTGCCGCTGGCATGAGGTTGTATAAGGTGATACCTGTTGATGAAAAAACTTGCCGTGAGACTGGCTGTGTATCAGCCACTATCAAAGTTTATAGAAAAGACGAGGTAGTCTTTTGGGATTACAGCAACCCAGATATTATGAGCGTGGCGTTTGGATATGCTCCTGCTCGTTGTGAGGTAGCAATGATAGAAGTAGTATTACAGTAAAAATGTTGCCCACTTGTTGCCCACCCACAAAAAAAGCACTGCGTATGGCAGTGCTTTTTTTGTGGGCTTTTCAGCAAAGATTTTACCTGTTTTTTACTTCTTTCAAAATCGCTGAAAGCATTGATTTTACTGGTGGTCTCACCAAGAATCGAACTTGGAACAAAAGTTTAGGAAACTTCGATTATATCCATTTAACTATGAGACCATTTTATTACATTAAAAAAAGAAACTTCTATTCTATCCATTGAACTACGGGACCGGTAACTAATTTTCGGTGTGCAAAAGTAGGATTATATCTACAGGAAAACAACTGTATTTATTTAAGCCTCTGCCATTTGTTTGTCAGATCCCTGGTATCCCTCCATTTCATCGACTCCAGCAGGTGCTTTATATCTTTTTCCAGAAAGTCGGTAGCGGGTTTCAGCGAATCGGCATTGGGGGTAACATTAAAATACAGAGCGCCCCTCAGGAAGTTTTTTACCGAATCGGTGGCAGTAAACTGGTATTTTGTTGCTGCATTGCCCATCACGGTATATAATATTCCGCTTACATTCCTGTCGTTGATCCTGAATACATAGGATATAATGTCATCGGCTTTATCATGGTGATAAAAAGACAGGTTATCGGACTCAATTACCAGGTCCATAAAAGTATGCTCAGGAGTAATATTTTTATAGGTAATATTGATTACTCCGCCCAGTTCGGGGAAATTGATATTGATCCAGTAAGGTTCAAATTTTCTGCCGGGCTGCGGAATGGTATCGTCCATAACTTCGCTGTACACAGGATATTCGAAAGAATAAGGGAAGCCATCGCGTGCAAACAGCTTGTATTGATGCGTGGCAGGTGTATCAATTTTATAATACCCCTGCGGCTTCGGCGGAAAAACCGGTGGCCTGCAGGATGTGACAAATAAAATTAAAACTGCTATTATTATCCCAAAACGGTACATACTGCCCAAAGGTAAGGGGATTTCGTGATAGGTAATAGGTGATAAGTAGATTAGTAATAATTTGTGAAGCGATTCTGAAAAACAAATATCAGCCTGTTTTTCAACTTTTTGAGTTAGGTCTGGCGATGCGCATTCTTAGCACACCTTCGACTTATCACTTATCAACTTATCACTTATCAACTTTATGCCCTAATTTCGCAGCCTGATAAACTTAAAAATTATGGCAGATCAAGCAATAGTACCGGAGCAGCAATTGAATATTGAACTGAGCGAAGAAATGGCCGATGGCGCGTATGCCAACCTGGCGATCATAACCCACTCTTTCGCCGAATTTGTAATCGATTTTGTGAATGTTATGCCCAACGTACCAAAGGCAAAAGTAAAATCGCGTATAGTCATGACTCCGCAACACGCCAAAAGGCTGATGAAGGCGCTTATAGATAATGTGAAACGCTTTGAAGCCCAGTATGGCACTATTAAAGACCAGGAGTCGACAGCAATGCCATTTAATTTCGGAGCGCCGACAGCACAGGCCTAAAACCCCTCTCCGCCGAGGCGGAGGGCATTCATCACTTCCTGATAGAAGCGGAGATAAAAATTATTTATAACAACAGATGAGCTAAGCTTAATCAATGAGATAAAGCTGAAAGTTCATCCATAAGTAAAGCCCCTTCAGGGGTTTGGGGTTTATGAACGACAAAATTTTAATCCTTGATTTCGGATCACAATTTACCCAGCTAATAGCGCGAAATATCCGTGAACTCAATGTCTACTGCGAGATACAGCCTTGCACCAAACCCATTGTTTACGACAGCACGTTAAAAGGCATCATCTTATCGGGAAGCCCTTTCTCGGTAAATGACCCGCTGGCGCCTATGCCCGATGTAAAGGTAATGGCCGACCATCTGCCGGTGCTGGCGGTATGCTATGGTGCACAGATGCTGGTAAAGCAGGCCGGGGGAGAAGTGGGACAGTCCACACACCGCGAATATGGCCGTGCCCATCTGCAGGATATTGAACATGATCCTTTATTTTCCGCTATACCACAAGGTTCGCAGGTATGGATGAGCCATAGCGATACTATCAAAAAACTGCCCGAAGGTTTTACTGTTCTTGCCCGTACCGATAGTATACCCGTTGCGGCATACAAGAGCGGTGAAGCGTATGCCAAAAACATAGTTCGTGCCATACAGTTTCACCCTGAGGTAACGCACAGTACCGATGGCAGGCAGATTTATAAAAACTTCCTTATTGACATCTGCCGTTGCAATCAGGACTGGACACCGGCTGCGTTCATACACGAAACAGTGACCCGCATCAAGCAGCAGGCTGGTGATAACAAAGTGGTGATGGCGCTGAGTGGTGGTGTTGATTCTACTGTTGCCGCTACGCTGATACATAAAGCAATTGGCGATAACCTCTACTGCATATTTGTAGACAATGGTCTGCTCCGCAAGGGCGAATTTGAGCAGGTGCTGGAAGGGTACAAACATCTTGGCTTAAATACCAAAGGCATTGATGCCCGTCAACGCTTTTATGGCGAACTGGCTGGGGTATCGGATCCTGAAACAAAAAGAAAAATCATAGGCCGCCTCTTCATAGAAGTGTTTAATGAAGAAGCAATCAAACTGAAGGATGTATCATTCCTTGGTCAGGGCACAATTTATCCCGATGTTATTGAGTCTATGTCGGTGCATGGCGGGCCATCGGCCACCATCAAGTCGCACCATAATGTGGGCGGACTGCCTGAAAAAATGCACCTCTCCCTTATCGAACCATTACGCCTATTGTTTAAAGACGAAGTGCGCCGAGTGGGTAGGGAGCTGGGTATAGATGATATTTTCATTGGCCGTCATCCGTTCCCCGGACCTGGTTTGGGTATACGAATCCTCGGACCAGTTTCGGAGGAAAAAGTAAAAATGCTTCAGGAGGCCGATCACATTTATATTCAGCATCTTCGCGATAGCGGTATGTATAAGCATGTGTGGCAGGCAGGAGCAATATTACTCCCGGTGCAGAGTGTAGGTGTTATGGGCGATGAACGTACCTATGAGTATACTTGTGCCCTGCGTGCTGTAACATCGGTAGATGGTATGACTGCCGATTGGGCGCACCTGCCCTACGACCTGCTTGCAAAAATATCCAATGATATCATCAACAGGGTACGGGGTATCAACCGCGTGGTATATGATATCAGCAGCAAGCCACCGGCAACTATTGAGTGGGAGTAAACAGGATATTTACTGACTATCTTTGAACCCACCAGGCTTTTACCTGGTGGGTTTTTCCATTAATTTTCACCCACACTGGGCTTAATTCCGCTTTATGAAGTTCACCTGCGCAATAACCATACAAAAACCCATTTCCCATGTGGTCCGCCTTTTCGATAACCCTAAGAACCTTAAAGAATGGCAGGATGGTTTTATCGACTCTACCCCAAAAAGCGGTAAGCCGGGAACCAAAGGATCTAAATCTACTATTAGAATACAGGCAGGTAAAAGCACTATAGAAATGATCGAAACCATCCTTGTAAAAAATCTGCCCGATGAAATGAGCGCACTCTATGAACACAAAAAAATGGACAATATAGTTACTCATCGTTTTAAATCATTAGGCCCAACTAGCACCCAGTGGGTATCTGAAATCCATTACACCCGTTTCAGCGAATGGATACCCAGGCTGATGGCTAACTTTTTCCCCGGTATGTTCAGAAAACAAACTCAGAAATGGCTGGAAAATTTTAAGAAATTTGCAGAACGAACTTAACCACATCTAAAATCAGTAGCAATGCAAAACCTGCCAACCCCAATACTCGGCGAAATAACTGCTTTTACAATTACTACCACCGATCTCGAAAAATCGCTGGCCTGTTATAAAAAACTCGGATTCAAAGAACTTTTCCGCGCCGATTGGCCTTTCCCCTGGATTCAGATTACAGATGGTGTAGTACTCATCATGCTGCGCAAAGATGCCAAACCCTATCTGGCGCTAACTTACTATGTAAAAGACATTACAACAGTAACCACTGATCTGGAGAAAAAGGGCATCAAATTTGAAATGAAACCAAAGAAAACCGATCCGGTAAAACGTTGGCTCCTTCGCTCACCCGATGGACTGGCTATTAGCCTGGTCAATATCATAGAAGGTTTCTCTCAGCCTCCCGGCCCCGGTATGCTGCAGATGAATCCAGAAGACTATTTCAAACCTGAGAAATATGTAAACAAAACCTGTGGCCTTTTTGGTGAGTTGGCCCACGCGGTTGCCGATCTTGAAAAATCAATTGAATTCTGGCAGTTGCTTGGTTTTAAAGCGCTATCAAGGTTTACATCTCCTTATCCCTGGGCTATTATTACAGATGGCTTGGCTATTGTGGGGCTGCACCAGACCAAAGAATTCAATTATCCGGCTATCACTTATTTCGCCTCCGATATGCCTGCTAAAATAGCAGCACTGAAAAAAGATGGCCTTACTGAATTTAAACAAAAGGGGCCAACTGATGTTATTCTTACTACTCACGAACAGCAGCATATATTCCTCTTTAGCCTGGGTGGCGGATCGGTAGAAATTAAAAAGCCAGAGGTGAAACCCCGGATTATTGAAACTAAACGCCTGCTGCTGAAAGAACTAACCCCGGAAATTTACAGTGAACTCTTTAACACCTATGAAGATGACGACTTGATTGCATTTCTTGGATTTCAGGATAAAGATGAATTGGCTGTTCAGAAATCCAACTGGCAACAAGGAATGACTACTTACCGCATTTCTTTCAGAATGTTTGTGTTAGTAGATAAAGAAACTGGAAAGGTGTTGGGCAGATGTGGAATTCACAATTGGTATGCAGTACACAAACGGGCAGAAATCGGCTATGTTATGACCGACAACTCAAAAAAACAAATGGGCTACATGAAGGAGGCGGTAGCAGCTATTGTAAAGTATGGATTTGAACAATTGGAATTGAATCGGCTTGAAGCATTTACAAGTCCTTCTAATATTGCTTCACAAAGAATTCTGACAGGGGTAGGGTTTACACAGGAGGCTATCTTGCTTTCCCGTTATTGCCACGAGGATGTTATTGGTGATGATATTTGCTATCGGTTATTGAAAAGTGAGTACAACCCATAAATAAAGCAGGGCATTACCTATAAAAAAAAAGAACAAACTGCCCTCAGGTGTTTCTTCTTTTTTTTATAGAATGATCCTTTATTGTTTTACAAACTTCGCCCTTAAAGTATTTCCATTAGCATCAGTTAAGGCAACTATATACACGGCATCCGGCAGGCCACTCAATGACACTTGTTTTTGCAGAGTGTGACCTGCAATAGTTGTTGTTTCAGACAGCACCACTTTACCCAACTGATCGAATATTTTTATTGCAGCCGACCCGTTATCAACACCATCAGCAGAGATGACTAAGTTCTCATGCGCCGGATTGGGATAAAGCGATACACTTCCCTGCACTTTGAGCATCTTTACAGAGGTACCCATAGGGTTAACGGTTATAGTTTTTGTAACACTGCACCCGTTGGCCGAGGTGTAAATAATTGTATCAATACCAGTTGCTATACCAGTAAACACACCGGTTGCAGGGTTGATTGTCCCTGCTGTAGTATTGCTGCTGCTCCAGGTACCACCTGGAGTTGCATCTGCAAGCGTAACGGAAAATCCGGCTATTACCAGTCCTGAACCGGTGATAGCAGCTGGTGGCGCTTTTACATTCATATACACCGCAAGTGTATCAGATGCATAAGTATCTGTTACCCTCACCTTAAAAGTATCATTACCCACATACCCTGCTGCCGGTGTATAAAAGGAACCAGTTGGGGTAAGAGGACTTCCGGTTGATGTTAATGTACACGATATGGTGGCTATGCCATGTGAAGGACCCGATAATAAGCTCCAGGTAACTGGCCTGTTGATATTCGAATCTATAACAGTAAGCGAAGTGTTAACAGACAGTGCCAGTTCGTTATTACAAACGCTATCCATAGCTGTGTGGCCTGCTGCAAATTTTATAGGGCTTAAGTTTATAACCCTTATTTTATTGCCATTGGCATTAACCACAAAAACATTGCCGCTAAGGTCTGCACAAACTTTAGAAGGCAGGTTAAGCAATGCTGCATAAGCCGGGCCGCCATCTCCGCTGACACCCGCAGTTGATGTGCCACAGATAGTGCTGATGATGCCCGATGTATTGATTTTCCTGACCCTGTTATCGTTGTAAGTCGAAGTGTTGTATTCACTCACATACATATTGCCAAACCGGTCTATTGTAATGCTGGCAGGCTGATTAAAACTTGCTGCAGTTGCAGCTCCGCCATCGCCACCAAAACTGGCGGCACCTGTTCCTGCATATGCACTGATAATACCAGCAGGATTTACCACCCGGATAACATTGGCGCCATCATCAGTTATGTATATATTGCCATCAGCATCTTCAGCCAGATCGGTAGGATAAGTAAAAGTAGCATTGGTGGCCGGGCCGCCATTACCGGTCGAACCTGTACCTCCGTTGCCGGCAAATGTGGATATAATCCCGGCAGGTGTTACCAACCGTATTCTCCGGTTTCCTCCGTCAACTATCAGCAGGTTTCCAGCATGATCAATCAGCATACCCTGCGGATTATTGAGGTGTGCATCTGTAGCAGGTCCGCCATCGCCGCTAAAGCTGAGGCCACCGGCCCCTGCTACCGGAATAATGTAGCCGGACGCCGTTATTCTCCTTACCCTTCCGGCCTGCGTTTCACCTATATAAACATCTGTACCTTTCACCACAATGCCTCCGGGAATAAAAATACCCGCATCAGTAGCCGGTCCGTTATCACCTGTGGATGCTGATGTTCCGTTTCCGCCTATGGTAGTAATAATTCCCGTGTTACTGATCTTTCTTACCCTGTAATTACCATAGTCCGAAAAATAAATGTTACCGTTACTGTCGGTTACTACATTGGCAGGGTGGCTGAGTTCTGCTGCGGTGGCTTGCCCGTGATCACCTGTATAACCTGCCGTACCCGTACCTGCAATATTGGTAATAATAGATGACCCGTTTATCTGGCCCGGACTTCGCATTGCTGTCAGGCAGAGCGCCGCAATTACCAGCAATTGTATTTTCTTCGCTGTTTGGTTCTTAACCAGGCTGTTCATCTCGACATTTGGGTACTTTTTGATAAGATTGCTCATAGAATTTGATTTAGTTATAACATTAAAGATAAGGAGGTTTAATTAAATGCAGATTAATCGGTTGATTATTTTGAGCTTTTTTAAAATTAGTCTTAATAATACGCAAGCGGGTATTGGCATGTTTTTTGTTGGTGAATAAGGATGATGAAAAGTCCTGCAAATTTCTTGTTTGGCAGTTTCTTTTTCATTCAAAAAATCTGGTAATACCAATCAATCCCGAAGCTTTAGCTACCTACCTGGCAATACTTGGTTCCTGGTTTCATCCTCTCCCACTACCAATTATATCAGATTCACTTTTGGGGTAGTTTGGCATAGCAAATCTTCACTACCACCATTATTTAAAATTAATTGTACATTTTTTTAAAAATATAATTACTTTAGCTTCAATTTTAAAAGTCTTAAAACGACTCTTTTTAAACTTAAACGAATTAGCCATACTTTCTATTTCTTAAAACCAAATGATCATGAACAAATTAAAGACAATCTTTTTTTGCCTTGGCATGTCTGCATGTGTAGCAGTTACGGCCCAATCAGACAGGCTTAATGGTGGTGACCGCTTGAATGCTGGTCAAACCATCTTCTCAGCCAATCATAAGATCAAACTCGTTATGCAGAACGATGGTAACCTTGTTCTGTATACCACCCACGACGATCATCCGATATGGGCTTCAGCCACCAACAGCATTGAACCCCGCTACGCTGTGATGCAGGAAGATGGTAATTTTGTGGTATATAACCCTGCCAGAAAAGCGGTCTGGTCTTCCAATACTTATAAATACCGGGGGGCTTTTCTTGTTTTGCAGAACGACGGCAATATGGTTATATACCAGGCGAGCAAGGCCGTGTGGTCGTCGGGCACTGCCGGCAAGGTGAAACCAGGAGATAATGACAGGGATCGCCGTGATGATAATCGTCGGGACGAACATGGACCTGGGGAGCGCCGCCATGAGCATAATGAAGAAGGGATGCTTGCGCCAAATGCCCGGTTAGTAAGGGGGCAGTCCATTGTTTCGGAAGATAAAAAGCTCAGGCTTTCGATGATGGAAACAGGTGAACTGGCACTTTATAAAACGGCTAATAATGAAATACTATGGTCGAGCATGACTATAGGAACAGATGCTGTTTATGCTGTAATGCAGAATGATGGAAATCTGGGCATATTTAATAATTCAAACCAGATGCTGTGGTCATCACGTTCAGAAGGGCATCAAGGGTCATATCTGATGTTGCAAAGGGATGGAAATATGACCATTGGCAACGAACGCGAAACCTTGTGGAGTTCGGGTACTATTGGTTGGGTAAAATCAATGTTAAATTCACAGCTAGGAGAGTTGTCATGGGATGGCAGAATGCTACCTGGAGATGTATTGTACAGAGGGCAGTATTTTATTTCACCAAACAAGAAGTTAAGACTTAATATGCAGGACAATGGCAACCTGGTTTTGTTTGCCAATTCGAGCATTAAGGAGTATAACAATGATGTGCTGTGGTCAACAATGACCAAGGGCACAGATGCGGCATTTGCCATAATGCAGGCCGATGGTAACCTGGTATTATACAATGATCGTAGAAGTATAATATGGTCCTCAAAAACGGGTGGCAATCAGGGCGCTTACCTGAGTATGGAGAAAGATGGAAACATGATCATCAGGCGGGATGATGGTAAACAGTTATGGCAGTAGGAAACCGAAGGCTACTTGATTAATACGAATCTGATCAGGCAAAAGAAAGCAGATAATCATGCAGGAGAGAGAGTGCCGCAAATGAAGGATGATAATGCTCTGAAAGAAAAACAAGGCAAAGAGCAGTCGCTGAGAGATAAGACACCGCCGAATGTTTTACCGGAAAAGGAGCAGGTACTGAGAGATAGGGAGAAGGCAGCGAAGGAAAAGGATGCGGCTGAAAAAGCCAAGGATCAAACCGGAAAAGATAACAAAACAGCTACCAAAACTGCTGCCGACAATGAGAAGGAAGCACAGGACAGGGCCAAAGCCAACAGAGATGCAGCAGATGCAAAACTAAAAGAAGCAGAAGCTAAGCGTAAGGCTATAGAAAATAAATGAGTATTAAATGCCAAAATTGTACAGCAGCCTGCTATGATTGTAGCGGGCTGTTTTTTTAAGACTCTATCCGGTTTGATTAATCGGCTGATTATTTTGAGCCTTAAAAAATATTTCATGATATACTCAGCGCAATGTTTGGCGGGTTTTTTATGATATTTGTTGATAAATACTGGCGATGAAAAGAATCCTGCTTGTTTCGTGTGTCTGGCTGTTCCTTTTTTCGTGCAAAAAAGCCAGTAACACAAGTCCCGAAACCTTACCCGACTCCTATAGCAACCAGGCCATTGGCAAGTCGGCAAGCGACCTGCTTAGTGCTACAAAATACACTGCCCTGCAGATACAAATACAGTATATGGGCGCCTACCAGCTCGATACTGCAACAATAAGTAATTTATCGGCTTACCTCAATAGTATATGCAACAAGCCTGGAGGAATAACCATTACCCAAACACCGATTGCTGCCACATCCGATACCCTTAACCTAAGTAAAGTAGCCATGCTCGAAAAACAATACCGCACAGCTTATACATCGGGCACCACACTTGCAGTATATATTATGGTAACAGATGGATTCGATACCTCGGCAAGTATCCTTGGCTTTGCCTATCGCAATACCAGTATTTGCCTGTTTGGTAAAGATATTTTCGCAAACTCAGGTACATCGGGGGGCTTATCCAGGGTAAGCCTTGAGTCGAATGTGCTGGAGCATGAATTCGGGCATCTGCTGGGGCTTGTAAATCTGGGCACCCCCATGATAACTGCACATCAGGATACTCCTCATGGCAACCATTGCACCAATACCCATTGCCTTATGTACTGGGCCATCCAAACCCGCACAGGTTTGCCAGGTATTAGCAACTATATTCCAAAACTGGATAGCAACTGCCTTGCCGATTTAACTGCGAATGGCGGGAAATGACGGGGGGTATAATTCTTTTACTCGTCAGATAACGATCCGATATCTGTCTATCGGCAATTATCAATAGCTCTTATTATTAGTTAATTGACGGACAAGCAGAATGATTTTGGATACTCTTTTACAAAGTGGCAACATCGCTCAATAAAAATTATTCCACTCACTTATGGAAATAAATGTACCCGAAGGAATCCGTTGGCTTGCTGCTTTGCGGTAACGTTACCATAGTTCCGTTTACCAAATAACTATGGAGATAAGGATATCCGTTGCATCCGGGACCAACAGGGCTGCCGCCTGGCGTACCACCTTCTTTGCAGGGCAATTGTTCGGAAACCTGGCCTGCCATTGTAAATTTAGTGATCTCAAAGGTTTGGTTGGTCTTAGGTACATACAGTTTTATGTCCTCTTCCATGGCATCAGAAATGGTCATTGCGCCTATCGTAATTATTCCGTTGGAAGAATCAATGCCATAGGCATAAAAAAATCTTGCAGGAGGCAGGGTATCTGTAAACTGAAACTTTGTAAAGCCGGTATTGGGTACATAAAAGGACGCAGACATACCCTGCAATTCAGATTTCGTAAACCCCATGGCAACATAATAAACGGTACCACCCCCGCAGCTGACCTTGCATGTTTCCGTTTTGCATGAAGCTATCAGAAAAAGGACCAGAATATATATTGCCAGATATCTACTCATGATATATAAAGTTATGCAATCCAATTTTATCACACATAAATTATTTGTTAAAAATGGTTTATTTCATCTGTATAGCCTGAATACTTCACAATTCACTAACACACCATTCACCCATTCAACAATTACTCATTGAGTCATTAAGTAATTGAGCCATTCAGCAATTGAGATGTTCCTAAACTTCGTCCTCTTCCGGCATTACAAAAAATCCTCCGCACCTAACCGGGTTCAAGAATCCACCCAGCCGTTTGCCAAAGCTGATTTTGCTCTTAGCTGTCTTTAGAAATGGCATTAAAAATCCGTTCACATATTGCTGCTCAGCAAGGTTCAGGGGTTGTTTCGCATACTTCTTTTTCAGGTACACATTCATAAACCGGGTCAGGGTAGTGCCTAGTTGAGGGTCCACCACATCGCTGGCATACTGCATAGGCGTGCGCCTCCCTCTGGCTATACCGCACATATGCAGGAAGTAGGTGGCGGTCCTATAGGCCCAATAAGGTTTGTTGGCATCTGCTTTAGCGTTTTTATATCTGGCTATATAGTACTGTAATATCATTTCCGGCATTGCCAGCAACAGAACAATGAAACCAACCGCTACCCACAGCAATACCCACAGAATATCGGTAAAGGTTATCTGTTTAATCTGGGCAGCAACATCATGTTTTTCCTTCGGTTTGGCTATGTCTTTCCGTTTCAGGTATACCTCATCTATAGGTGTTGGCGACGGGAAGCTTGTTATAATTTCTTTTCCGCTTTCATTGTTCCTTGGTTCTATCTTTTTCAGCGCATCGGCATACGATACAGCCGTTCCTTCATCGCCTTTCTGTATCTGATTCAGCGGTATGGCTATACTGTCACGGTATATTATAGCCACCTTCATATCCATGGTTATTCTCTCCGGTGTGCTTAGTTTGTATTCCTTGTCATGAAACACAATCTGCTTTACAGAGAGCCTGACAATCTTTTTAAGAGTATCTACATCTTCCACTATCCCATCAGCGGCAAGCCATGCTTTTGGGGGCTGCATAGGTGGTGTGCCATCGGGCTGTGGTGTGGGGCGGTTCTCATTATCATTACCCACAGTGGTATCAAAATCCAGCCAGCCAAAGCCCGGAAAATAAACCTGCACCCACGCATGGGCCTGGTTGGCATAATACCAGTACCAGCCTTTGTTCTTATCGCTGCGCTCCTCGGTAAGAAATCCAACCGCTATTCTAGATGGTATTCCCAGCGAACGCAGCATAAACAAGGTTGCCCCTGCATAATAAGCGCAATAACCCTTGTGGTTCTCATTCAGGAAGTAAAGCAATTTCGATGCATTTGGCAGATCCGGAATTCCCGGATTGTCGGTATACGAATAAAGCCTTTCTCCATGCTCATCTTTCGAGAGGAAGTAATTGCGTATAGCCAGTACTTTATCAACAGGTGTATTGGCTGTATCCGTTATTTTATGGGCCAGTTCACCTATACTTTTAAACTTATCATTGCCCGGCATGAAGGTGTAATACTTCATGAATTTTTTATCAACAGAATCATAGCCCGGCGCCGTCCGCAGCACCATAAACCGCTGCTCCTGGAATTTCCTTATTGCCGGAACATTGGCATTGTACACAAAATATGCGCTGTTCAGCACAGATACATAACTCTTGGTGCGGAACGCAGATTTGAACTCACCTCTGAAATCTTTTTCCACTGCAATTGGCTGAACAAAATAACCCACATTCGGCGCCATATAGGTATTGGGCGAAAGCATTTTATTGTAAATCTCCATTTCCACAGTAGTCCGCAGTTTCGACCCCAGGCTGTTCTTTATTACTGAAGAGTCAGTCTTGGTATAGAACAGCGGTATTTTTGAAGGATCAGGCTCAAACAGATCATTGAAAGGAATTGTTGAGTCGCGCTCAAATGTCTCTGTCAGCGTATCAAATTTTGTAAAGTAAAACGCAGTCAGATAAAGCGGGTTGGGCACATCGGCATTGGGTGGCGGAAAGAAATTATCTATATGCGCACAAAACAATAACTGCTTGCTCCTGCTCAGCGAACTGCTCAGCCTTGAATAATCCTTCAAGTCGAAGGAGCCATCTTTATTTTCTTTGAGCATTCCGCCCTTGCCTTCCTTACCTCCCCCCTGGGCCGTTTCAATAACTTCCGCTATCTGGGGCCTCATTCTGTGCGAAATATACCCCAGCAATAGGCTGGCCAGCAATGCAAAAAGCAGGATGCGCCGCGTAAGAAACCACCAGAATTTCTGCGACTTGTCTTTATAATTATAAATCTGTTCGGCCGTAAAAATGATATAAACCGCATACAGCAGCGCTGGAGAAAAAGTCCACAGAAAGCCATCCACACTCGGCGTCTTTGCCTTTGCTATAAGAGCTATACACGATGCCAGCAGTGTTGCCGCCATGCCCACCGACCAATACCTGAGCCGCAAAAATCCCCAGCCTATCAGCCAGCCTATGGTAATCAGTATTGCCTGTACCTGGAACCGTCTTTCAGCAAAAAAAGTATCAAATTCACCACTGCCATAGCTGCCTATGCCCTTGTAAATACTGAATAAGGCCACAATAAGCAGGATATAAGTAGGTAGAAACCGGAACCGAAACGAATAAAACAAGGCAGCAGCACACATGGCCCCGCCAAAATAAAGAGACTGCATCACCGACTGATTCTGAATCAGCGAGTAATACTCACTTACGTTCAGCAGCAGGAAATACCCCACTGCCGCCGTTGGCAGTATAAGATAGATTAGCTTGGCAATCGTTTCATTGACCGGATGGGCGCGTTCTATATTCATAAACCCCAAATCCCTCAAAGGGCTTTTTGATTATTATTAAAAACGTATAAATATAGAAGAAAATTGGTAGGGGGATTGTTAAAAATAAAAGAGATCGCGAATCAGGCTATTTTCCGGAAGCCAGAATCATACATGCCTTAACCCCGCCGCGCGAAGACTGCTGAGCAAAGTGAAATGTGAAGTAGCACTTAACAAAAACCGTGCCAAATGACGCGCATGTATTAATTTTTATTTTTCCAAAAAAAAATTGTTAAATTGTTTTGAAATTACAAAAACACTTTTTAGCTTTATATAATCAAAAAAAAATCACTACCTATGTATAGCAAGAAAACTCCCCC
>CAIVEH010000248.1 GCA_903904855.1 uncultured Bacteroidota bacterium
AAGTGATAAGTGATAAGTGAGTTTAGTAAGTAGATGTATTTTATTTGTAGACATGAGCAACTCATTACGCAAGGCATTATTTTACAGGATAGACGTCATTGAGATTTGACAACTTATTGAAAGTTGTCAAATCTATTATTAGGAAATTAAATGAATTTATATATTTAATGAGCAACTCGTTACGCAAAGCATTATTTTACAGGATAGACGGCATCGTTTTGCTGCTCTATGTGGTGCTTGTTTTTATAGGTATTTCTGCTGTTTTCTCAGTGGAGCACCGCAGTACTGATGTTTCATTGATAATGATGAACAAGAGCTATATGAAGCAGCTAACCTGGTTTGGCTATTCCTTATTATTCGGGTTCATGATATTACTTACCGACAGTAAGTTTTTTTCATCCTTTGCTTTCCTTATTTATACAATTGCCATCGCTGTACTTGTTATTACCATTTTTGCAGGTGTAGATGTGAAGGGTTCAAGATCGTGGCTGGGAGTGGGGAGTTTCCGGTTTCAGCCGGGAGAGGTGGCCAAGATATTTACGGCCATGGCGCTTGCCAAATTCTTTTCTCTGCCCGAAACCAATTTCTCAAGGCTCAAGGACAGACTGGTGGCTGTGGGCATAGCTCTTGCCCCTGCAGTTCTTATACTATTACAAAAAGAAACCGGCCTGGCGCTGGTGTACTTTACTTTCTTTCTGGTTATGTACCGGGAGGGCCTGCCCAATGCTGTTTTGGTTATAGGGTTTTCTATAGTAGCGCTGGTACTGGGAACCTTACTTATAGACCGCAAGGTGTTATTTGTGATACTTACTTTGCTTGCGCTTATTATCGGGTTGCTTATGCGCAATACCATCAGGCGGAATATTGCTTTGCTTATATTCCTTGTCGGTACCTGGGGCTTTTGTATGTTGTTCTCACAGGTGGCTGTGCCCTTTGTTTTCAAGCATGTGCTGCAGCGGCACCAGATAGATCGTATTTTCTCAACCCTTGGTAAAGAAGTGCCTGATGAGTACGATAAAACACTGGTAGCGGGTGAAGAAAAGAAAGGCAACAGCAGTGAGTATAATGTGCTTCAATCGAAAATAGCTATTGGCTCGGGTGGCCTGTGGGGTAAAGGATTTCTGAATGGTACCTCTACCAAAAACCAGTTTGTGCCGGAGCAGAATACCGATTTTATTTTCTGCGCAATAGGGGAGCAGTTTGGTTTTGCGGGCAGTGCGCTGCTCATCATTATTTATGTTTCACTTATGTTGCGGATCATTTTTATTGCTGAGCGGCAACGATCTGTCTTTACCCGTGTTTATGCCTACTGTGTAGCCAGTATACTGTTCTTTCACTTTGCAGTAAATATTTCCATGACCATAGGCTTGATGCCGGTTATAGGTATAACCCTTCCGTTCCTTAGTTATGGGGGCTCATCATTAATGTCATTCAGTATACTTATTTTTATACTTGTAAGATTGGATGCCGACCGGCAGGCTATAATAAAGTAGGGGGATTTAGAAAATCAATAGTTTGTTTGTTACATTTTTTTTTTACCTTGCGATGAAAATAATTAAAATGAAAAATTCTATCGTTTTTATTTGCTTCCTACTTTTCGGTTGCTTTAAATCAAATGGTCAAATGACACTGGCCCATGCATTTACTCAAAATAGCTTTACAGAATCCGCCATTGTGAATCTTAGTTTATCTGGCAAAAAAATCATGACCTTCACCAATTCTACAAATGTTTGGACGACAGGCGACACAATTTATTTTTATAATTTAGATTATAGTTATTGGAAATCAATTGTTTGTCCATTTATACCTGGTTATGGTGGTATGTATAATATATTGCATGATGAGGGGCAAAGGATCGGAATGTTTTACCCTTCAGAAACATTATTTAACACAGACTCGCTCTTGGAAATAGCAGTATTTTATATGCACCAATTGGATGATACGGGAGGAAAAATATTGGTTATCAATGAAAATGGTTCAATTGTTGACTCCATTTTAAACGTTGTTCTGTTTACTCAATCCCCTTCTTTCAGAGTATATGCAGTTGATACAATTGGAACAGCATTTCAGGCGCTGGTTTCTACCAGTACTGGAATAAAAGTTTATAATCTGCCAGGTACTTTGCCGTGCGAACAATGTATAGACAGATCTGGTATTTCCTCTAATACACAACCCCAAAATGATATCAAAACAGAATTTTCCCCTAATCCTTCATCTGATAAAGTGAAGATCACTTTTACTCTACCTAAAGATATAAAAAGAGGAGAAATCCAATTATTTAATTCATTTGGTACACTGATTAAAAGTTATCAGGTTGATGATCACTTTGGGTATATTTTATTAGATAATTCACAATTAAAAGCTGGAATATATTATTACAATGTTATTGCTAATGGTTCTATTTCTGAAACTCAAAAACTAGTCGTAATCAAGTAGGGATTGTCTTTATTTTGCCACTGCATTTGCCATTACTATTCCTACAATCTTATCAAATACAGGTATTTCATGCAATGATACAAAAGCTGGTTCAGTTAGTAATGTTGTTACCTCGCTGTATCCTTTTTCGGCAGCGCCAGACAGTTTGGAAAGAGCATCTACTTTAAATCCTGTTTTCATAAAATATATTGCAGATAGGTAATCCACATCTGGGTTGTTGGGATCGGCTAGTTTGAAAATTTTAAGGTAATCGGCTGTATGGCTGAGGTCGCCGGCATTCAGTGCGTGGCTGCATTGCATATACCCTACCAGCCCAAGGTAGTTGAGCAGGCGATGATACATTTTTGCGTCATCGTTGTTACCGGCTTCTTTTATTGAATTGTTAATTTCGTTAATTTTTTTTGCCCACCATTCTTCATTCATATGGGTAAATTGCCGGGCCAGTTCCTGCTGTAGTTTCATCTCTTTATCTCCCAGCTCTGTAGCTGATTTTACCGCATTCTGATATTCAAGGCTGTTGCTCAAGGGGGTAATTTGATTTTTAAGTTCAATTACATCGGTCAATCCATTCAAAGCCCTGACAGCACCCTCCAATAATCGGAATTCACTGAGCAGATCGTTACTTGTTTTTGCAGCTTTGATTCTTGATTCATAATCATTTTTCAGGGCATTGATCAGTGTTTCATTTTTGGGCTGTCGGCTCCCTTTCATGGCAGTTACCTGGAGCCATAACATAGCCGTTTCAAAATCGCTAATTGATGGCCAGCCATGAATGCCAGAAGCAACCAGCAACTGATGGCTGAAACCATTATGATCCAATGCCTCATCCAGTTGCTCCATTTCGGTTAGGTTAAAATCATAATCACCTACTATGCCGAAGTAATTGAACTTCTCAGGTATACCATTTTCTACAGAGGGCAAGCCAGCTGCGCAACCAACTACCCCAGCCACGCCTCCATCTTCAATAGCCACCGATCCTGCAATCCGTGACCCGCCAGAAAACCCCGAAGTGTACACTTGTTTGGGATCAATGTTGATCCTGGCCCGGGTATCTTCCATCATTTTTTTGATGTTAGCATTATTAATCTGCCAGTTCATGCCATTTTTTGAATTATTGTAACCAATCATTACAAACCCATATTTTTCGGCCAGGGCTTTATAGCTGCCAACAGGTAATGCTCCCCTTGCATGGGCATCGAAAAAATAAATACAGGGAAATGGCTTTTCGGCTGTATAGGCTGTGGGTAGATAGAGTGCATAACTCAGATCGGGCTGATTTTGGCAGATGATGCTGTCGTTGATGCTACCTTTTACTAAGGTATTATCATATGCCGGAACAGGCTTTTTTGAAGGATCCGAAGCACTAGCTGAAGTATCACCAACACTGCTCCCTGAGCTACAGGAAAAAAAGAAAAGGGCTACAACAGCCATCAATATGGAAGAGGTAATTTTCGTAACTGTAGTTTTAGAGTATTAATATTAATTAGGGCAAATGTAATTAAGTAGAAGATCACTACCTGTTTTTTCATCTAAAACCAACAAGTGTTTCAACGGAATTCATTCTGTCTTAAAAGATCGATAACTGGTTGTTAGACTGGGAAAATATTGCTAAATGAGCAATTTTGAATTAACAAGCGAAAGGAAAAAATATTTCAGGGCTTTTAAAAAATACAGTCTGGCAGCGAATTCCACAAATTTTGGCTGTTTCACAACAATCCAATACAGTTTCACAACAATTTTTAAAATAAACAGCGTATATCATTTAGTTTGGCTGATGAAAAACCAAAGGAGGCTTTATTCTAATATTATCAAAAATGCTACATGATATAGCAGAGGTTTTAAAGAAAAAAATGCAAGTAGCAACAAGCAGAATGCGTAACCGATCTTTTTAACAAGGCCCTTAACTCAAACAAAAACCTGCCCGGCACGGGAAATATGCCGGAGGCAAATTCCGAAAAGCCTTAAAAAGAGTAGGAGCTTTAGATAAACAATTATACCCTGTTAATGTTCCGGATGCAATTCGTGAAACTAATTTGTGGCTGCATCCGGAGCATTTTCCTTAAATGCCGTTTACTACTTCAAATCTGCACTTTACGCGTACTTTCTGCCATTGGCTACTTATCCCTTTCAGTCATTATTGCAGAATGTAGTTTTGTTAATCAAGTAATGAAAAAGAAAGTAGATAACCTTACCGGTTTTTCGGTTTACCAAGCCTCTTATTCTTAAAAACAAACCTGCCCCGCACAGGCACTTAAAGCGGGAGGGGGCAACTGAAAACCCGTTAAAAGAGTAAGGGATTTTTTTAAAAACCACATAATTATGACTCAAACAAATGGTATGCTCAATCAGGAGATAAAGAACATTTTCAGCATTGGTATGCTGATTAATATAAACCAGGATTTCCCGTCACATTCTTCAGCCCAGGTAACCGAATTGACTAAATTGGCAATCACCAATGTATTGGCACATGCCGAAACCAGCCGTCTGATTGGTGACTGGAAACTGGTATGGGGGCCGATGGTGGATGTTACGGAGTTTCTGTTTATAAAAGCGCCACAGAATGCCATCTGCATTTATTACAATGTTAATACTAAATCTTACCTGGTTTCAATCGCAGGTACAGATGGATATAGCATCCCAACATGGTTAAAAGAAGATTTGGCGGTAGGTACTACAGAGCCATTGCCATTCGATAACGATGGGAACGAGCATATACTGATAGCCAAGGGTACCCACCTGGGCATGAAAATAATAATGGGGCTTAAAGACCCAATAACCGGGATAAACGCACATACCTTTCTGAAGGATAATGTAAAAAGCAATGACAAGATTTATATCTGCGGTCATAGCCTCGGCGGCACGTTAACCACAGTTTACAGCCTGTTGGTAAAAAATATGTTTCCCGATAACGAAATTTATAGTATGCCTGTTGCGAGTTCGGCAATAGGAAATACTGAATTTGCAGCTTATTATAGTAATAAATTTGATAAGGACCATAATTTACGCATCTGGAATGAACATGATGTCGCCCCACATATATTTCAACTCGACATGATGAAGCAAATACCGGATATTTATAATCAGCCTGGTCAGAAATATCCTCCGATTCCTATTGATCTTATTTTCAGAGGTGTTGTTGATGTATTATATCTTCTGTCATCAATGCATAATTACACACAATTGGATTACTTCTATTCATTCTGCTGTCCTGTAATTCAGCCTTCACAGTTTAACCCGCCACTTACAACCGCCACTACTTCCTGGCCGGTTCAGGTGCAATGCCAGCATGTTATATCCTATGGTTATAAAATAGGTAATCTTGATTTCTTTGCTCTGGTTTCAGAAGTATGCAATGCGCAGTTTAAAGACCTGGAGGGCTACCAGACCATATTGGGCAAGTTTTTTACCAATGGTATCAGTAACCCGTTTGAGGGTGAATAATGCGGATTTGAATATCGTAAGTAACCAATAAGCAAAAGTGATAAGCCTGCCCTGTACAGGTACTAAAAGCAGGAGGGGGAATCTGAAAACCCGTAAATAGAGTAAGGTATTTAAAGAATAATTATTTATGAGTGCTAATTATTGTTCAACTGGATATCCAACTCCACCATCCACAAATCTGAACCAAAGGGAAATCATGTTAAGCTTCGCCTATCTGGCCTATACTGGCGAGGGAATAACCACTCCAAATCCGTGCCCGGCTATCCTGCAGCAGCTCAATACCTCCATGGCTCTGATAACTCCGTTGCAGAGTGCCGGTAGTGCCACATCTGCCTGGGAAATTGCCTGGGGACCAGTGGCTTATACAGTGCCTGGTGCAATTTATCAGGATAATATGATGTTTATTGCCAAAAACACGGAAGCAAGTGGAACTCCGCAATATGCTTTAGCTATCAGGGGTACAAATTTTGCCTCTGAAGTTGATTGGCTGGTTGAAGACTTTAACGTTGTTAATACTGTTTGCTGGCCATTAGCTTCTACAACGCCATCAGGAGGCGCTATGATCTCAGAGTCAGCCAGTATCGATATGAATATCTTACTCTACAGCATGACTGATACTGTTACAACCCAACTTTCTCTCATTGATTTTCTTTCGAGCATAACTTCTGATGCGATTAATATATGTGTTACCGGACACAGCCTTGGTGGTATGCTTGCAAGTACAATGGCGCTTTACCTGCTCGAGAATCAATCAATTTGGGATAATAGCGAGAATAAGAAGTCAACTGTAGCATTTATCAGTTTTGCTGCCCCAACCGCAGGTAATGCTGCATTTGCGTCTTATTCAAATACTATGTTTCAAAATGCCGCTCGCCCTGTGGACACCACCTGGGACAGCACTCTCGGCACCAATGGTGATGTCGTTCAAAGTTCATTGGATATTGCCCCGTATTTTTATACCAGCTCAAATATTTATTCAAACGAAGCAGCCGGGCCGTTGTTTTCTATTTATAATAATACTTTCAATTTTAGTAATCTAGGAGGTCTATTAGATGCTTATAAAAAAGAATGGGAAGCGTTTCAATCCACTGTTCTCGCTGGCCTTGCTGCTCTGACTTTAAATAATAATTACACGCAACTGGCTACTACAGGCTCTGCGCTACCCAGTGTTTTTAATGGTCCAGGCCCAGCAAATAATACATTCTCAGATTACCTTGGCGCATTCGTTTCACAGGCAATATGGCAGCATTCCAATAGTTACCCTAACATATTTAATTTGTGTGACCAGTTGCTTGATCCGACGATTATAGTCCGGAATAGTCCTTTTCTTACATCAATTACTCCAGCCGGTGCTAAACGACTGGATTCAGAACCACCTGTGCCTGTCTCAATAACTGGCTATAATTTGACCGGGCTTACAAATCTGTTTGTTTACGCAGGCCCATGGATTTCTGTATCTAATCCTCCTGTTTTAAACGAAGCCGGTGATACATTGACCACGACATTTGTAATTAACAAGAGCAAAAGTTATAAAACACCAATGCCAGTAAGCGTTACTGTTTCTGGAATATCCGGAATCGGTACTGTAACCAGCAGTGCGGTTATCTTTACAATAGAGTACGAAATATGAAATGCCTATTCGTTATTCGTTAATTTTGGGATTAATTAGACGGGAATATAACACCTGGTTTGGATGATACATTATAGGTCAATAATCATAAGCCATAAGTGATTTCTACGAAATTATAACTTCAAGAGTTTCTGCGTTGACACTCAGGCTGAATGAATTGTTTATTAATTCTACGATCATTTATTTTAACTAGCCGCCATCCCTTCACCCGGGATGGCGGTTTTTTATCCCTCTGCTTCAATTCACAATAATTATATCTATCTTAGCAGAAATCAGATAATATGCGGCAGCTGTATATTTTGTTTTTGCTTTTAATAGCAGGGAATTTTGCATTCGGTCAGGCTACTGAAGACCTGACTGTGGAACTTACTGCCACAACTATTGTCTCGCCTCCCTCCATTACCCTCCACTGGAAGCCAGTAGCTTATGGCACTCCTACATTTTCGGTATATAGAAAGTCAAAAGCAGCTACTACATTTGGCTCGCCAATAGCAGTACTTCCTGCTGGTTCAATCGCTTATGCCGATGCTGGAGTAATTGTAGATTCGGCTTACGAATACCAGGTCGTTGCTAATGGTGCTCCTTTGGTTTCCACAGGGTATATTTTTGCAGCCATCAAGAGCCCTGCCATGCACAATAAGGGTACATTGATTATGCTTGTCGACAGTACTTTTACTGATTCCTGTGCAGCCGGCCTTCAGCGCATGATGAAGGATATAAGCGGCGATGGCTGGCAGTTGCGCCGGCACGATCTTTCGCGCAGCTTGTCTGTAACCAGTGTAAAAGCCATTATTGCCAATGAATATGCCACACAGCCCAATGTGAAAGCAGTATTGATACTGGGGCATTTAGCGGTGCCATACAGTGGCAGTTTTGATACCGTGGCCTATTATCCACCCGATGGGCATGTGCCATACCATGATGGGGCCTGGCCCGCCGATATTTTCTATTCGTGCATGAGCGGCTGGACAGATATTACTGTGAACAATTCTCTGGCCAGCTATGCTGCCAACTGGAATGTACCCGGCGATGGCAAGTGGGACCAGGTTCCCATTCCGTCTCCTGCAGTATTGCAGATAGGCCGGGTTGATTTCTGGAATATGCCCGCATTTACCTCAACAGAAGTACAGCTAATGAACAGCTACCTTGCCAAAGACCATACTTATAAAATGGATTCGCTGGCCGTGAGGCACCATGCTATTCTGCACGATGATTTCGGTTATTTTAGTGGTGAAGGATTTGCTGCTAATGGATGGCGCAATTTCAGTCCGCTGGTAACCAACGATAGCCTTACGGTTGTTGCTTCCGGGCAGTTGATTTCAACTATTTCAACTGGCAACTTCCAGTGGTCTTATGGTTGTGGTGGTGGAAGTTTCACAAGCGCAGGTGGTATAGGCGTTACTACTGACTTTACTACTAATGCCGGTAACAGTATTTTCATGATGTTGTTTGGCAGCTACTTTGGCGACTGGAATGTACAGGATAACTTCCTTCGTGCTCCGCTCTGTGCCAATCCTCCGATTCTTACCAATTGCTGGGCTGGCCGGCCAAACTGGTTCTTCCACCATATGGCGCTGGGCGAGAATATTGGTTACGGGGCATTGTTATCACAGAATAATACTGGATCATTGTACCAGCCAGGTAATTATGGGGCAGGGTATATTCATGCAGCACTGATGGGCGACCTTACTTTACGTACCGACTACATAAAGCCCATTACCAATCTTACTATAGCCGCTCCTATCCATAGTGGCGCAACACTTTCCTGGACCGCTTCTCCTGCGGCTGGAGTGCTGGGGTATTATGTATACAGGGCAGATAGCGCTTATGGCTATTTTAAACTTATTTCCACTTTACTCCCTACCACATCGTTTCATGATGCCACAGGTCACAACGGACTGAAATACTACATGGTAAGGCCTGTTAAGCTGCAATCATCGCCATCAGGCAACTATTACAATCTGGGCATCGGGGTTACTGATACCGCCCATGTGTCGTATGCTTCTTCATTAATGGTTGCAGGTATAACGCCACAGGTATCAGTTAATATATTCCCTAATCCTGCCAGCGATTACCTTAATGTAAGTGTGAATGCCGCTGAGCCTGTTGTGGCTACCCTTAATATTATCAATGATCTGGGCCAGCAAATAAGTGTGGCAACAAAAATGCTGAATGCAGGTGAAAACACATATACATTGAATGTATCGAAGTATGCTGCTGGGGTTTACAATCTGGTGCTTAAATCTGGAGATAAGGAAGTGGTAACCAAGTGGGCGAAGCTGTAATTTGGTGGCATTGCAGAAGGTAGATTTATCATTCAAAGTCACCGGGTGTTAGCTTGCTTTGCCGCAAAATTGAACGAAAGGTTCCATAGGGTATTTCTTTTCTTCCGGCAGGTACAATAACAGTCAAAGTAGGATTACCTGTTTTCCTGAATTTCATATGGCTTCCTTTCTGGGAAACCAGGATGAATCCGTGCAATTCCAGAATGCTGATAATATAAAAGGAGGAGTAAATTTTAGGCATATTTCACAGACATATGCACTATTTCCGGGTTCTCGATCGGTTGAATTGTTTCATGAGAATCATCTTCCAGATATAAAGCCAATGCTTCGTCCAGATTTTTCAGAGCATCTTCCCTGGATTCGCCAAAGCTGGAAACGTCTATGTTCAGGCACTGAGCCACATAGTACTTATCTTCTTTCCAAACCACACTTTCCAAAATGCTCTTTTTCATAAAAGTTAGTCTTTATATTACAAAGATAACAAACTGCATATATTCATTACTGATTATTTCAGGGAAAGGCCTGAAAATTCAGCTGGTAGATTCTTCATAAATTCCTCCGGATAATCTGGGGTAATGACGATCCTGGTATCGTCATTAGTGTCAATTATTATATAGTTTTTGCGCTGTGAGCAATACCACCACATGTCACCCATTTTTCTATTCCAGTACAAGCCGGTATATCCATAAAGGCCACCCTCAGAGGTGGATGCGCGGATGACACCTTTCATTTCCTTTTCTTCTGCCTTTCTGATACTATTTATATCGGAAAATAGGATTCTCCGGGGAGTAATTTTCCTGCGTATAATAATTGTGGTGCCCGTAATTTCAATGGATTCCGGATTATGAAAATACGCTAAAAACATGCCAATGTAGACTGGAATAAACGCTACGAATACTACAAGACCTATTGACGGATTCTTCGTTAATTGTGAAAAATAAAAATAAAAAATTATTGCCAGGATAAAGGCAAAAGCAGCTATAGACCAGGCTCTGATTTTAGATAACTTGTCGGGTGAGCAAATAAATTTCTGCATAGGAATTATTTTATCATCGTTCCTTAACATCATTAGATCCAATTTGGATTGGTAAATCAAATCTGATACTGTTTAATAATCTCAACGATTATTAATAAAGGTACCCTCAATCATTTTCCATCTGTATCAGAGATAAATTGTCTTATATCCCTGATAAATTCCTCTGGCTGATCGGGTGTAATGACGATCCTTTTATTATCTTTCTTATCAATTATAATGTAGTTTTTGCGCTGGGTGCAATACCAGGTCATACTGCCTAATTTTTTATTGTAGTATAAGCCTGTATATCCAAACAGGCCACCGTTGCCAAATGTGCGGATAACTCCTTTCATTTCCTCTGTTTCGGCCATTCTGATGCTTTTTAGGTCGGCAAATGGAATTACCACAGGGCTTATTTTCCTCAAAATGGTAATACCCGTAGAGCCGGTTTGCACCGACCGTGGCATCAGTAAGTACATGGCTATAATCAGTACGCCAATAATAAAGGGCCCCAATAGCGCACCGAAAAGAACCATTATTTCCTTGCCTGATTTTACATAAGCAAATAACCCTGCGATAAGGATGATGGCACCAAGGCAGGCAACTGCCAATGTGATGTTTCTGGATAATTTGTCGAGCGACAATGTGTAGTTGTTCATAAAGTTTTTTTTGAAAAGGTTATTTAGATTGGTTAATAAATTTTACCAGGTCAGGTACAAAACCTGGGCTTAGTGGCAGCTCTGGCTTATTATATGTTGCAAAGTTTTGTTCCCGGTCTGCAGGCGCTTGTTTCATTACATGGTTCATGCCTTTTACCATTACCAGTCTGGCTTTGGGTTGCGCTTTCTTCAATAGTTCAGCTTCCTCTATCCCTACCTGAAGATCGGTAGTACCCTGTATTAGCAGCACCGGTATTTTCAGTTTTTTTATTTCGGTCTGAGGGTTGTACCGCAGACAGGAATGTAAGTAGGGCTGTACTGAAATATGAAATAGGTTGAAGAGCTCTTCAGGTATATCCTTTGCGGTATAGCCGTTCCTGATACTGTCTAAAATGATTTTCGCCTTATCTGCCATCTCTGCCGATTGGGCGCGTATTTGCTTGTCTATCACCTTATCCATTCCTTCGCCCATGCCCGCTATCGATATATAGCCCGCTACTGTCACTTTGCCTGCGGCTATCATACCTATCAGTGAGCCCTCGCTGTGACCTGCCACATACACACCGGCAAAACGGGAATCATTTTTAAGCATCTTTATTATGGCAGCAGCATCATTAATGTAATCATCTAGCCTCATGTTTTCCTCATCTTTCATGGCTTTTGCACTTTCGCCTATTCCCCGCTTATCATAGCGCAGGCTGGCTATTCCGGCTTTCTTCAGTGAGTCGGCAAGCATTAAAAAGGCATTCGATTTCAAGCCCAGCGAACTGTTGCAATCCCTGTCGGTAGGGCCGGAGCCAGATATAATTAATACAACCGGAACCTTCTTGCTGCCATCGGGTAGGGTAAGTGTACCATAAATATTGCCGGTAGCCGATTTGTAGACAAAGTTGGAAGGCGCTTTTTTCGCAGTATCATTTGCCGATTCCTCTTTATAAGGTAAAAACCGGAATGTTTCCAGTTTGTTGTCTTGGCCAAGCACCACCAGAAGGGTCAATGTGATTCTTTGAAATGTACTTTTGTAGGTGGCAAGCCCTGCATCTTCATGCAGTTTTTCGCACGAAACCAATTTGCCATATTGTTGGTACAAGCTGGAAATGGCCAGTTTGGCTTTTTCGGGCGTAAGGGTACTCTGCCCTTTTTCTGAGAGCATATTGAAGAAGCTGTCGGGCTGCTGCAGATTGTAAAAGTTCTGGAATTTACTGACAGCAGCGTCCACTGCATTTTTGTTTTGAGCCATTGATGATATTGTAACCATCATTAAGATCGGCAAAAAGATGATTCTTTTCATTTTGTTTAGGTTTTTTTATTAGATAAAATGGATAATAAGCCTTGCTGCAATTTCAGCTATCAGCAGGCAGATAATAAATAGTACCACTGATTTTTCTTTCCGGATATTACAAGAAATCACAAAGGCGTTATAAAGCAAGGCTATCATCCACACCATGCATACAAGGCTTACCAAACCAAGTGCAATGAAGGAGGGTGTAATTGCTTTTATTAAATCGTCGATAGTATGGTGGTTCATATCTGGCAGATTCATTCCAAAACCGGTAAAAGCCGAAAAAAGCATCACCCAGCGGGCCAATGCAAAGGTGCCGGCGACATCAATCAGTCTTATACTTGACTTCGAAAAAATAAGTCCGGCAACATAAAAAACAATAACCGGTATTAGCCAAACCACAAAACCCTCAAAGAAATAACGCCATGCAGCCGTATCTCTGGATCCTATCTGCAGCAGGCCATTAAAATGAGTATGACTAAAGCTGCAAATAAGGGCGGTAATAGCCATCACTACCAAACCGATAATTAGTGATCTGACCCCGGCTATATATATAAACGGATTAAAGAGCCATTTTTTCATTTTGGTTGATTTAAGATTTTCTGAACGGATTCAATTTTACCTATTACATCGTCGAGCAGGTTGCGAACAGTAGGGTAACTGAGGCCAAGGTTCTGGGCCATAATTTTGAGACTGCCGCTGCACCTGACAAAGCCGATAATAAAATCCTGTTCCTGCTGGGTCAGGCTGGCCAAAAGAGGCAGATCGAAAATGCCGCTCACTTCGGTCTGGCATTTTTCGCAAACCAGGCTTTTTACTTTAAGTGTCCCTGAGCAGCTCGGGCAGATATGTGGCAGGTTCTTTTGCATATTGTTTAACAAAGGTAAATACTTTTTCAATAAAATTTAGTATTTGTTGAATAAAATTTAATTTTTCTTTAGAAAAGTAGATTTTGTGATAAAAATTTAAAGAAAATAGAACTTTTGGTTTAAATTCATTTAATAGCAAAGGGGAATTTAATGTATAGTGATTGGTTTTAATTAATTAATGGTATATTATATGGAATACATTTCAACACAAGTAAATTCTAATTGTTAGATTATTCCGTATTGTGGATTATATTCCTAAAAATAAAAATAGTAGTAATTGGTGTGTTTAGTAGTATGTTCATTATCAATTGGTTGTTATTTTGGCACACTATTGGCATACTTAAGTTCAAATTGCAATTATGGAAGATCAGACAAAATACCAGCATATTATCGATAAACTGAACAAAGGAATCAGGTTTGGTTTATTCGATGACGGAAGCAGATGCTATTTCAGCGATGGCGAGCAGGTAAGCTATACTACACTCTGGAAAGCCTTAAGATCAATTCATAATCTGCCAGTAGGCCATCACAGAACTATTTCGCAGCTTTGCCCAAACACATTTGCGGGTACTTTTACCCATGATTATTCCAGGCATAACTGGAAAAATGGAAAAGCCAGAAGGCCTCTATTGCAGGTAAGGGAGTTTATCGCCAGAATATATTGGGAGTACTTTCTTGCCAATAAATTGTCTTATAAATCAGCGGTATAGGTGGCTGGAAATTAACATTTATCCATTAAATTCATTGCTTTTTCTTATACTGGTTCGGACTAATAATCGTACCTTCGCGCCAAATTTTACTGAAATGAATTTCGACTCTTCAAGTATAGCGGAAGAAATGGTAGCTACCAGCGAAAAGATAGCCAGGGGTTACAAAGTATTGCAGGACATTGGCCCCGTTGAAGTGGGCATGACTCCTAAAGAACTGGTGTGGAGCTGCGATAAAATTAAAATGTACCACTACCTGCGCGATACGCCTGCCAAATGCGCTACCCCGGTACTTGTATCGTTTGCAATGCTCAACAGGCATGATGTACTGGATCTCCAGCCCGACCGCAGCCTGATGAAAAAATTTATAGATGAAGGACTGGATATATACATTATGGACTGGGGTTACCACGACCGCAGTGACCGATACCTAACAATGGAAGACTACATTGATGGTTATATGAATGATGCCATCGATTTCCTGCGTAAGCGTCATAAAGTTCAGAAGATACATAAAATGGGTATCTGCCAGGGTGGTACTTTCTCCATGATCTATGCTGCATTATATCCCGAGAAATTGAAATCACTGACTACTTACGTAGCTCCTTACGACTTCTCTGATACAAAATGCATGCTCTACAAATGGCCTAAGTATATAGATGTGGACACAATGGTGGATACTCTGGGAACTATACCAGGCGAAATGATTGACGGCGCTTTCGGTATGCTGAAGCCTAGCATGGGTGTAACCAAGTATATGGGTGTCCTGAATTCCCTGGATGATAAAGACAAGATGATGAACTTCCTCAGGATGGAAAAATGGAAGGGTGATCTGCCTGCAATTCCCGGCGAAATGTACCGTAAGTATATCAAGGACCTCTTCAGGGATAACCTGCTGATACAGGGCAAATTTACTTTGGGTGGCCGTAAGGTTGACCTAAAGAAAATGACCGTTCCTTTCCTGAATGTTTACGCCACAGAAGATAACATTATACCTAACGACAGTACAAAGAATGTGATGAATCTTATAGGCTCAACCGACAAGAAAGAATATGCTTTCCCCGGCGGTCACATTGGTGTGTTTGTAGGTGGCAAATCACAGAAGGAACTTGCTCCTGCCGTTGCAAAATGGATTGAAGACAGGTGCTGAGAGTGAGTTTGCAGTTTACAATTGACAGTTGGCAGTTTTAAGGATTTCTGTTGATTCTAAGAGAAAAATGATTTTAGTTGTTACTGGCTTTAAGAAGTATGTTTATACGCTTAAAGCCAGTAATTTTTTATTTAAGAAATGAGCATTAAAATGCTCCATTGTTTACGAATGCTGAAGATATTAACTACAGCTAAATTCATGGTTCCCCTTTAGGGGTTCAGGGGTATGACTTATTCTTACAACACAAAATACATTGACCTGCCCGGCAATAATAATATAGCCTATATTGATGAAGGTAAAGGCGAGCGTACACTCCTCTTCATTCACGGCCTGGCCAATTATGCTATGGTATGGAAGAAGAGTATTGATTTTCTCCGGCAATATTACCGCTGCATAGCTATCGATCTGCCCGGCAACGGACTTTCGGGTAAGGAAGATCATCCTTATGGAGTGCTATTTTATGCCAAAAGCGTATACGACTTTATACAGGCGCTCGAATTGAAAAACGTTACCATTATAGGTCACTCAATGGGAGGCCAGGTAGCCATGCTCACCTTGCTGAAACATCCGGCTTGTGCCGATTCGCTGGTATTATGCGCACCTGCCGGCCTCGAAGAGTTTACTGCTATGGACAAAACACTATACAGTAATGCCCTGCACCTTTTCAGCTATTTCTCTTCCGATGAAAACGGACTGCGGCAGGCAATAGGGCATAGCTTCTATGGTATGCAGTCGCAAGGCGATGGCATAATAAAAGAGCTGACAGATATAATGAAGACCTATAGTCTGAATGTTTACCGGAATATGGTAGACCGTTCAATAAAGAGTATGCTCGACAACACGGTATTTCATCAGTTAGATAAAATAAAAGTGCCTGTGCTGATGATCTTCGGCAAACAGGATGCACTGATTCCCAACAAACTCATTCATCATTACAGTACCGAGAAGCTGGGGAACGATGCAGTAAATAAAATGAAGCAGGCCTCACTGGCTATAGTACCCGATTGCGGCCACTTTGTGCAGATTGAAAAAGCTGATGATGTGAACCGGCTGATTGTTCAGTTTCTTGAAAAGAACTAACCCTTGTATTCTGATGGTGTAATAAATGGATGAGACATAAAAAAAGGAAAGCTTTCGCCTTCCTTTTTTTATGTGGATTACTATGTGTTATTATTTCTTTGCTGCAGTCTTCTTAGCTGTTTTTTTAGCTTCGGTTGCTTCAGTTGTTTCTTCAGTTTCTTCTACATCCAGATCCAGCATTTTTTCCAGCTGACGAACTTGTTTCTTCAGGTCGTAGATGGTTTTGTAAACAGCATCCATTTCGCTGCGTGTAGCTACTGGTATATCTTTCAGCATCTGTTCAGTCTGCAGTTCGATATCTTTTTTCAGACTCATCTGCATAGATCCTACTTCAGCCATCAGTTCGCTGTATTCAGTGCTTTCAAATAAAGAAACATAAACCTTATCGCTGATGTTCAGCCACTCCTGGTACAGATCAACAATGCTGGAAACCTGATGGCCATCCTGCATTTTCTTAGCCATATTCTCAGCCAGTTTGTCCATAACCTTAGCGCCCTGATTGTACATCATATACTGCAGTTCAGAATTCTTCAGGTTATAAGCCATTATGCGGTCAGTGATGTTGTTCCATTCCTGCATAGCCTTGGTCTGCTGTGTTGGAGTCATCATTTTGGTAAATGGAGCAAATGCTTCATTCATCTGTTTCTGCCAGTTGCCATAAGTGCTCTGTATGTTACCGAAAATCTGCGCACCGTTATTGCCGCCCATAGTCTTCTGCATCATTTCGCGCATCTGGTTGTAGCCCTTCATGCCTGCATCGCCGGCCTGCTTCATACTGTCATTATACGAAGCAGTCATTTTATTAACAAACTCACGGCTGCCTTCTGGCATAAAACCAAAGAATTTATCCATGAACTCCTTATAGGTTTCAGGGTTCATCATTTTCTTATATTCTTCCATGTTGAAGGTTTTATCCTGCATGGATTTGATCATCGGCATCCACATTTCTGCAAACTTGGTAAAGCCTTCGCCGGAGTTGATCATATTCTTATAAGCATCCTGAACGGTACCGTTTTCAAAATTCTTCTGCCACTCAGCAAAGCTGCTGTTCAGTGTGCTGTAATATTGATTGAACAGGTTGGTAACGTTTTCAGTTGCTTTCTTAAACTGCTCGTTGTTCATTGGGTTCATGCTCTGCATCTGGTTCATCCAGTTGTTTGTATTCATCTGGTTCATCCATGCAGCCATTGGGTTGCTGTTAGCGTTATTGAAAGAACTCATCCAGTCAGCAAAAGGATTGCTGCTGTTGTTTGTCCAGTTGGTATAAGGATTTGTTCCAGGGTTAGTCCAGAAAGCAAAAGGATTGGTATTGTTGCCGGTCATGTTTGCAAATGGGTTGGTTGCATTAGCTCCGAATTTCTTGGTAGCTTCCTGGCTCATTTCCCATATTTGCTTAGCCCAGTTGGCCTGAGTATTCATCCACTGTTCCAGGAAATCAGCGCCTTTTGTAGCATGGCCGTTTTCGCTGTGGTTTTCAGCTTTATGATCAGTATTTTCAGTTGCACCTGTTGCAAAACCTGTTGCCTTTGTAAACATTGTCTTCTGACTGTCCATCCAGTTTTTATACCAATCTGACCCTTTCTCAATGGTTTCATTGAGTATTGGGTTTCCGGTAGTGAATTTCTTGGTTGATTCCACTACATTGTCCAACACCTTTTTCTGTGTATCAAGGATGTTGTCTACGATATTGTTGCTGTTCGAAGCCATAATATTTAATTTTATGTTTGAAAAAATTTCTTTAAAAAGTTGTTTGGAATGATTTTTTACCTATTTTAGCAAAACCTTTTATCTACATTCCTCTAAGTGTGTCTTATCTATTGCGCTGCAAAGGTAATTGTTCTTTCGTTAAATAAATGTAAAATCACTAATCTAACAATTAATTAATCGGGGTTTCTTTACCACTTTTAACCTTTTGTATTCCTTTAGCGATCTCTTTTATTGCTTTTTATTATTAAAATATCGGTCATCATAGTTGTAAAGATCAATTTCCCTTACTTTCGCCATCCAAAAAACGATCTTTATGTTACAACCAGGCGACGAATTCCGTCATAAATACAGTTACACACAGGATGATGTAGACACCTTTGCACGCGTTAGCGGCGACACCAATCCATTGCATATCGACCCTGCTGCAGGCAAGGCAAGTATGTTTGGGCGCAACATTATACATGGTTTCCTCGGAGCCAGTGTTTTCACTAAAATATTCGGTGCACTTTGGTATGCCGACGGGCATGTGTATATGACACAGAACCTCAAATGGCTGAGGCCCATGTTTGTAGGCACAGAGTACGAAGCAGTAGTAAAAGTGAAAGAAATATTTAAGGAGAAGAATCGCATATTGTATGATTGCGCTGTGTATGATGTGGCTACCGGAGAGCAAACCATTGCCGGAGAAGCACTGCTGCTGAATAAGAAGCAGTATGTGTGGTAATTTAGGGCGGAACGCCTTTATAATGCTGCATTTTATTGATGAAGTACACTTTTATTAATGAATATTTTGAATTAACATACAAAATTGAAAAACATTTTTCCCGTCGCCACTGATTTATATCAGTGGCGACGGTGATTTTGGGAAGAAGTGGGGCCAGCAGGTCTGTTAATTCGACTCAACTACTATTTTCCTGCACAGAATAATTTCGTTTGCCTGAATTACCACATTGTAATTTCCAGATACCAGCCCCTTTGTATTAAAACTGTAATTTCCATTTTGGGGCTCAATTACTATTTTTTCAATCTGCCTTCCAGTCATATCATACAGCCATATAAAACCGGTATTCCCAGTTGCAAGCTTTATGTCTATTTCTCTATTTGCCGGATTTGGAAAAACCTCTGTTGTCGGAGGTGTGGTGCCTGCAACAGAAACACCATGAACTTTACTATCGTATACTGTGAAATCATCAATAGCGCCTGCATTTATTCCTTGTCCGTAGTCAACCCAGTTGGAAAACATAGAGTCTGAGGCGAAAAATTTCAATTGAATTTTTGCAGTACCGGCAGGCAAGAAGGCGCTTACCCGGAAAATCCTTCGGCGCCAGTTATCATCGGCCTGGTAGGTGCTTTCCACAGTCTTCCAGATATTATTTGAGGCATCACGTATTTTTACTACCCATGGGTCTTTTTTGAAATTTTCATAACCCGCCTCATTCGAAAACCACCTGTAATATTCAATAACAGGGTTTGTAAATCCACTGATATCGAATACAGGAGTTAAAACAGTTGTGGTGCCACCAAATATACCTGTATCAATTACGCCATTTCCTGTTGTCAGGCACTGCCCCAAACCTGTAGTATGATCTCCAAATGGATAGGTGCCGGTACCAGTCGTGCCAGGGTAATCAAGTATCCAGGTGCCTCTGGTGGCATCATCGCCCGGGTTTGAGCCTATTGCCCAGCCAGGATTTAGAGTGCTTTCAAAGCTGTCTCGTATGCTTCTTTGTAATCCTACACCAAACTGATAAGGAATGGTTGTTTCATATGCTGGTAAAGAGTTATTGCATGTTATCGGGAAATAGGCATTAGCTACATTCAGACTATCGTGAATAATAAAGTAATATTCCACTACTGTTCCGGCAGGTTGTGCCGGAATAGTACCCGTAAAGTGGAACGATGAATTGGTAAGTGTTACCGGGTTCCAGGTTCCGGCTCCGTTTATACGGTAGTATATAGTAAGGTCATGGAAAAAATCTGAGTTCATGAGCGATAGGTTAAAGGACAAGGGTATGGGCACTCCTGCTGTTTGTATGGGTAATTCAGTGGGTGTTATATCTGCATCCTGCTCCAGGTATAATCCATGTTTTGCAAAGGCAGCAACTATCTGTGAGTAATGTGGTGTACCATCCATTAAGTTACTGTTATTATCATCGGCCATCAGCGCATCTATAAGTATCGACTGAAATACTGTACCCTCTGTACCGTCAGGGCCATCGGGCACATCAAAATAAACATCTGTAAATAGTTTGGTCATAGAATCCGGGCTGCCAATATTCACACCTACATCCCACCATGTACCTGCTATAATCTGTCCAATTTTGTGTGGGTCAGCAAATCCTGTATAATCAACGTCAATGGGATAAACCTGTGGCATCATATCATACCGGCGACCGAATCCCCCAAATGTTGTATATGCATTTTGTGCCATTATAGGGTTGTGGGTTATGCTCAGTGCCCATATATCCGAACAGGCTTCGTTCAGAGAACTATTCATGATAGTGCTGCCTGTAACACTCTGGTAGAAATGATCTGAAATACCATGCCCGTATTCATGATATACCACATCTCCCAATTCTGCAAATGAATTACACCCTCCGCCAGCAGCAAAAAAATTAATATCGGATCCGGAATAATAGGCATTACACGTTCCAAATGAAACGTCAACATTTGTAACTAACGAGGTATCCATTCCTGTAAATGCCGGAAAGTATCCTTTCATAAAATCATGTATCCTGTTTACGTGGTAATAGGCATTCACATGCCTGTCGCTGCTGGGTGATGTTGTGGGGTAAGCATAAGTGGTACCGGGCACACTGACAACATCTGTAAAAGCAGGAGTCCCGTGTGAAGCCATATCAATAACAGTAGACCATTTGCCCTTCAGGGGTATATTTGTGCTTTGTGGCAAAGAAACGCCAATAGGAGCACAATGACCTGCTGTATCTGTAAAATAGGTAGATGAGCCAATATTCAGATCAAGGTAAGGAAGCGCTTCCGCTGTGGCAGGATTAAGTGTGCCGTTTTTATAAACCACTCCTTTTACCGTAACATCATAACTCGTTTCTTTAATGGTATTTGTACGGTAGAGCATTTTCCCGTTTATGGCATCTATATAGCCGGTTAATCGGACTGGAACACTACCAGTTTTACTGGCGGCAACTGTAAATGACCAGCTAGGTCGCAGCTCGTAGCCTGTTGTATTCGGAACCGGAAACCAGGACCATTCATTACTTATCTCATTACTTTTTATGGTAAGGTCGCTCAGGTCCTGCAATGCAATACTCTTAGCCTGCTCGGCTGTTAGCGAGGGGGTAACATTATTGGCTGGTTCGCCAAAGTTTTTCATCGTTATTCTTGCCAGCGCTCCGTCTTTCGTAAACCTGAAATTGAGGCTTGTGAAAACCACCGGATGCCCTTTTATTATCTGTGTATAATAAACATAATCGGCTTTTGGCGCTTCGGTATTGCTTACTTTCTTCCATTCACCTTCAATGACACCTAGTTGTTTTAATTGATGCCTGATACAATTTTCAGCTTTTTCCGTGCTGGTGCCTCCCTGTAATGTAACAGGCGTACCGTAGATATCTGTAAACAATCCATTAAGTTTATCAGCGCTGACATGCCAGCCAGGGAATTCGGTATTTACTAATTTGCGGCATTTGCCTTGTACGGTATGATTAACCGGCAAACTCTGGTAAATAGTGAAAGCAGAAACCTTATAAGTTTGTTTTTTTCCTTGTGCGGTTGTTGGTGCCTCCGAGATGAGTGTGCAGATGCACAGTATAGTGAACAAAAAAAGGTTTTTACAGGTCATAATGATCAATTTTTATACATGAAGATAATGATTATTTGCGAATCTCATGGTTTATTTGTTGTTGTGAAAAAGCCGCGATTCTTGTGCTCATCTTTACTTAGATAAATATTTATTATCTTTAGAAACTTCAATGTTATTTAACTGGCATTTATAAGAAATTGAAAATAACTACGGGGCAATAAACAATAGCTGGATATTAATTCTAGCAATAATGATGCGATTTTCGATTAATTCAAATTTTTCCAACTGTTTTTTTATAATTGAGCTGTCTTTTAAGTGAAATAAAATGAATTTTTATGCAAAAATTTACTTCCTGTTTTCTCCTTGCTTTTTGTTTATGCTTCAGTTGCCAGATGGCATCAGCACAGATGGTGGCTTCCGATATTTTTTTGCAGGGCAGGTACCTTGAGGTAGGACAAAGTGATAATGGTTCTTTAGGGTCTTCTGCTCCGGCTCCTGGTGTCTATCATCCCTATCCGGGCGGGCCGCTGGCTATGGTTTACGATTACGGTCACGATGGCTGGGTACCCGGAACGCCAGGGTATTTTGGCGATTATACCCTGCCTGTTTCAAAATATGAAGGATGGGGATTGCAGGTAAATGGGCCCTCTGGCCTCAACTGGGCTTTCAGCGACAGTACCGGCATTACCGGGCCAGGTTCGCTTGCCGGGCATAATGTCTCTTATTCGAATCTTGGAGGACATCTTACCGCAAACTGGAGTGGTATGGCTGCGGGTGGAAATTTGGCTATCAAAACGCATACGGTTGTTGATACCAGTGCCTCGTGGGCGGTTATAACGGTTGGGTTGTATAATACAAGCGCTATACCTATCCCTGGTATATGTTATCTCAGGTCTTGCAACCCGCAAAATGATTACACTCACAGCAGTAATCCAGCTACTAATAATAAGGTTTCTTATCAGGATGATGTCCTGCACCGGGTTATGGTATCATCAACCGGAACTGTTGATACAAATGCCTACCTGGGTTTAGGCACCGTGGATAGCAGGGCGAAAGCATTCGTTTATGGCTCATGGCCCATCAGCGGGTCTGTTACCGATCTTGCTACCGTATGGGCTGGCACTGCTTTAATTTCACCTCAGTATTCAGTTGGGGTAGCCGACAATGGCGATAAAGCTATAGGTCTGGTTTATAACCTGGGTACCCTGCCTGCAGGCGACAGTTTTTCACTTTCCTACTCTTATATTTTTAACGGAGTATCGGGTATCGACAGTGCTTTCAGGCATTCAGTTACTACTTCTGTGAGCAGTATTGATGCAGTAAGCGATATTCATATTTTCCCGAACCCTGCCGATTCCTGGCTGAATATTACCAGCACCGGTACAATCAAAACCCTTGCCATTGGTAACATTATCGGTCAGACAATAATCACTCATACTTTTGATTCAGATAAGGTGCTGCTGAATATAGCTGATCTGGAACCTGGCGTGTACTTTATCAGAGTTAATGGCAATGAGGTGAGGAAGTTTGTGAAAGGGTAGAATTGAGATAGCTTTGCGACAAATAAATCCGATAACTTTGTTTTACACTTAATCCGTTATGGAACTCGTAATAAAGGATATAAAATCTGCCGAAGATTTAAAGCTGTTTACCGGGCTGGCAAAACGACTTGGTTTAAAAACAGCTAAATTATCTGAAGAAGAAAAGGAAGATGCCGGCTTGACTATTGCTATAAATAAGGCAAGGAGATCTGGTTATGTTTCAGAAGATACTGTAATGGCGACACTTCACAAAATCCAGGGTAAAAAGTAAAGAATGTACTCTTTACAAACCAGTTTCTGAAACAGATACGGAAGGTAAAAGATAAACATTTAGCCAAACGGATTGAATCTGCAATACTGGATGTAAAAAATGCATCTGAACTTTCTGGAATAAGTCAGCTAAAAGATTTAAAAGGGTATAACAATGTATTTCAGATCCGCTTAGGAGATTACCGTATTGGCTTGTATATCAGAGGTAATGTGGCAAAATTTGCTTGTTTTATGCACAGGAGCGAAATTTACAGGTATTTCCCTTAGTGCAGATTTTATGTTATCCACAAAGTGTAGTGAATACATAATATAGTCCGTAAAATAAAAATGGTAGTATTATCAATTCCCTGATAGCCAGCTGTTTGCTGGTTAGGTTACTTCTTCTGGCTAGGGCCTGTTCAAATAAAATAATTACAAACAACACTCCACTGAATATTAATCCTATTGCACCTGCAAGGCCATTCCCGCCTTGAGAATTGAAGAACAGAATGTATAATGAGCCAAAGAAAAAAAACAGGAAAATCAGACCCAAAATAATTAATATTGGTGTTAACCTTAAAGCCCTGAATATGTCAAACATGCAGTATTGTTTATAGTATTCAAATATAGGGTAATCATTTTGATTTCATTTTTCTATCAGTTGTTTTTCTATCACTCATCAGCAAATAAACATACGCACATTCCTCAAAAACGCAATAGCCCTCGGCATTGGCCATCCGAAATGAGTTTATTTTTCTGTTGAAATAAAGTGATTGTTTTGCTTAAAATAGTAAGTCATAGCTGAATAATAACCTGGGAAATAGAATGCTATAAGAGGTATCCCAAGAATACTTTCATATAAATAATACTTATCAGAACCTGAAAACGGAATAAGTAATAATGCAAATAAATGCGTCCTTACCCATAAAGACATCTCATAAGCAATTTCATTAAAAAGCCACAATGATATGTAGAGCAATAAAACCCTTTTGAAAGTTAATCTCGCCGTATCCGTAGAAACCAAAGAACGAATAGTAATTGAAAAAAAGAACAGAGGTATGTAAATTCTAAGATGGAATAATGAATCATGAAAATACTTTGCCAAAGGTAAATTCTGAACGCGTGCAGTTGAGATACCATCAATCCTAAAAAAAGCATAATCAAGTAATGATACTGCTATCAACGTAGCAAATAAATAAGTGAGGTCCTTAAAATGCACTTGGCTGGTATTTTGCTTAAATGAAATTTGGTTTTTTTCAGGTTGCTCAAGCCGAATTAATCCCACGGAAAATACCGAAACAAAAAAAAGGAAAACACTTTTTGTAAGGTCAACAATGCTGTATGTTTCGGCTTTGCTGTATCGGTTGAAATAATAGCTTAATAAGCTTATTTGTTTGGTGGTATTTGCTTTATCAAATTCGCTGAAATGAAAAAGTATAGCAGACAGAATAAAGCATAAAACGGTATACTTCAATGTAGTTCCGAATGTCGGTAACAAGTATTTTCGATAGGACTCAACAAAGTCAGTTAATTGTTCTTTGAGATAGTGGGTAAAAGTCATAATTTGTACCTGTGAAATTTTGATGGATTAATTTAGTGATCACAATTTTCTTTAATCCTGGGAAATTTTATTTTTAATATTATATAAACTTACTGAAATAATTCAAATGAACAAACGCACATTCCTCAAAAACGCAACTGCCCTCGGCATTGGCAGCCTTATGGCTTTCAGGTCTATTGGCAAAATGGTAGATGCAGTTGCACATCTGCCTGCAGAAGCTGTGGCTGAAGATGATGATTTCTGGAGACAACTCAGGGGTGGGTATAAGCTTAAGCCAGATTACATCAATCTGGAGAATGGCTATTACTGCATCATGCCGCAGGTTATTGAGCAGGCATATCTGCGCCACATACTGGATGTGAACATTCAGGGCGCCTACTATATGCGTACTGTGCAGTTTGATAACAAAGCCATTGCTGCAAAGAAAGTGGCTGAGGTGGCTGGCGTAAGCCCGGAAGAACTGATCATTACCCGCAATACTACCGAGTCGCTGGACATGGTGATTATGGGTATAGACTGGAAGCCGGGCGACGAGGCCATAATGGCGGAGCAGGATTATGGCGCTATGCTCGATATGTTCAAACAGGTTTCCAAACGCTATGGCATGGTGAACAAAATAGTATCTGTGCCAATGGACCCCAGGACGGATGAAGAAATTGTAGAACTCTATGAAAAGCAGATCACCGGTAAAACCAAATTGCTTATGATATGCCATATGATCAATATTACCGGGCATATACTACCTGTGCGCAAGATATGCGATATGGCTCACAGCCATGGCGTGCCTGTAATGGTAGATGGCGCCCATGCATTTGCCCACCTCGATTTTAAAATACCCGACCTCCATTGCGATTATTATGGCACCAGCCTGCACAAATGGCTGAGTGTGCCTATAGGCGCCGGTGCGCTCTATGTGAAGAAAGACAACATTGGCAAGATATGGCCCATCTTCGGAGAGGATGGTAAGAAAATTGATGATGTGCTTCGCCTGAATCATACAGGCACGCATCCGCCTGCTACCGATCTGACTATAGCTGATGCTATTGACTTTTACAAAACGATAGGTGCAGAAAGGAAACAAGCAAGGCTTCGTTACCTGCAAAATTACTGGACAAATAAAGTACGCCATATAGAACATGTAGTACTGAATACTCCAACCGACCCTGCAAGAAGTTGCGGTATTGCTAATGTGGGCATAAAAGGAATGAAGCCTGCCGACCTTGCAAAAACACTGCTGGATAAATACAAGATATACACAGTAGCCATAGATGGCGCAGGAGTGCATGGCTGCCGTATTACCCCCAATGTTTACACTACCACTGCCGAACTCGATAAACTGGTAGCTGCTCTGGGAGAGATAAGAGGGTAGTGGCCCTTACCGGTTAATCAATATCTTCCAGTAGAAGGACGGCTTGCTCAGCTGTTCCCTGATGTCCAGGTCTGTGAACATACAGGAAATTGTATTGCGCAATGATGGGCTTCGGGCCGCTTTGTTCACAACTAAATTAAACAGCCACGGAAACCTGCACAGGCGCTGTAATGTAGTACTCAGCTTCAGTTCTTCACCCAGGCGTTTATACACAACATCATCATAGGCAGCCTTCAAAAATGGAGCCGAAAAGTTGTTTTGTGCTGCAGCTTCTTTTATAGCCGCAGCCGCCAGCATACCACTATACAGCGCATTGCCTATACCCTCACCGCTGAAGGGGTCTATCAGGCAGGCGGCATCGCCGGTAAGTAAAAATCCATCGCCCGAAATGGGCTGCTGTTCAGTTCCCAATGGCAAGCCACATCCTTCTATTTTTCCTGTAAGGGTTGCATTTGCAAACCGCGGGGCAATTTTGGGGTTGGTTGCTATCGCTTGAAGCATCTGCTCGCGCAGGTTTATTTTCTTCTTTCTTATCCGCTCTGAGAGTATACCCACACCTACATTAGCCATGCCACCCGGCAGCGGGAATATCCACAGGTAGCCAGGCAGCATCTCTGGCAGGAAGTGCAGCTCTATATAGTTCTCAGGGTGCATGCCAGTTACTCCCTTATAATAGGCGCGTAGGCCTACTGCGTTTGTTTTTGGGTTCGTGCTTTCATTCAGGAATGTTTTACGCACCATGCTTTTATCGCCATCTGCGCCAATGATCACAGGTGTTGTTATGGTGTAGTCTGTACCTTCATGGGCCATAGTTACAGTAACCTGGCCAGGTAAATTTTCTATGGTTTTAACTGTAGCATTCTGGAATATGGTGCAATGTGGTGAAGGCATTTTACTGAACAGGAAATTATCCAGTACCAGCCGGGGCACAGTAAAGCCAGGGGCTTTGGTTTCAGGTGTCCGGTTTGGAGAAAATGGAATATCAAGAGAGCGACCGTTAGGAGCTATAAACGTGATGCCCCACGATGGCAGAAATGATTGAGGTTCAGCAAGTATTTCATTAAGCCATTCTTGGTTGGCACGATTGATGACAAGCGCGGTCTTGCCACTACAGGCATCTCCACATACTTTATCACGAGGAAAGGTTGCTTTTTCTATTACAATATGGGGTATCCCATACTTGCTCAGAAAAAAGGAAGTACCTGCGCCTGCTGGGCCAGCGCCAATGATGATTGCAGTGGTGTGAAGTTTTTGCAAAGTTTATTATTGTTACCTGATTCTGACTATAACGGCTGCAAATTTGGTGCAATAATAGTTCATTTTGATTCCGGCAAACGATTTAATTAAAGCAGTGTTCGGGCCGGGAATGACAGAGGTCATTCCCATAGGCATAACCAGCCTCAAAAAAGCGAATTAAGCCACCAGATTGGGAGAGATTGAAATCAGATATTTGGACATCTATCAGAATTGCCCAAGCTGGTCTGAATCTCGCTCCCTGTCATTCTTGACTGCTTTTGCAAGAAAGATAACAGACGAAGTGGCCAATGCCATTAAAACAACATTTGAAAAGCTGAAGTCCGCATCTGAATGGTTGGTTAGTGCGTATACGAAGGTGGCTATTACAAGGAACATGCCAGTAGCCATTAACTTGAAATTTTTGTTATTGTTCATAACGTGTTTTAAGTTTAGCGTAAAAGTATTATTCCAAATTATTATTAGTTACGGCCTTTCGGTTTATGGCCTGAATCTGAAGGTGAAACTAGGCAAAGTGCCGATAAGAGAAAAGTTAAAAGCAAACAGTCACACAGTTAAACGGTGTTTTTAACTTTTATTTTACAAGAAGAAAAGGTGCGGGTAAATTGCTCAGAAACCTAATTTTCAGGCAGTGAAGATCACTGCCAACTTTTATTCGGGCACAACTAAAACTCTATAAGATTAGTCAATATTCACCCGCCGGGAATGACCGAATCCTACATAAAGATACAGGTAAAGCATACGCGACAACCTCATCAGGTAGGGCTGCGCCAGTATTACTACACCAAGGCTGGCGAAAAGGAAATAATATACACTGTTGTCTTTGTACGACAGTCCGAATATGGGCCAGTACCAAAGCAGATTCAGGAAAAATAAAACCATGGTAAGTGCGTAATTGATACCACCACCATTGTTGCTTTCCGACTTCATTTTTTCACCACAAACCTCACATTCATCTTTCAGTGCAAGGCACTTATTAAGTGGGAAATAACTTTTATTCAAGAACACAGTGCTCTTACGACAACTAGGGCACTTCATGGTAAATAATGCAGGTATTAATGCTGGTTTGTTAGTATCAGAAGCCATAAGGCGAAATTAATTTATTTCAATGAAAAAGTGTATTCAACTCAGGGAGATCAAAATGGTCTTCTCTTTTTGGGAGAAATGGATTTTACAATAGTCTGGCCTGTTACCTTTTTTGTGCTATATTCTAAGCGCGATACTGCATTCACATAGGCTTCATTAAGCAGTAGCTGCATATATTCCTTCGGGAATGTTTCAATGCCGGGAACTTTTATGTATCGGTACACATTTCCGTTACCAAGTAGCATTTTCTGTGGGTCAGCTATTTCATTGCCCCGGTTAAAACCAAAGTTGATACTCTTGTAGCAGGCAATACTGCAAAACACATCTCCAAGACGGTCTGAGAGTCCCCAGCCAAAGGCAAGCGCATTGTAATTATCATAAATCAGTTCATTGCTTTCAGGATAGAGGTCCCACACAAAATCGCGCAGCCAGAGGGCAGTTTCCTGAATCTTGGCCGGAAAAGGTTCAAGAAACCGGATCAGATCATGATTGTGTTCTTTTGCCATTTTATCAGGTTTTTCTTGGTTTTTTCTTGGCGGCAGGGAAGAGTACATTATTCAGTATCAATCGATAGCCGGGCGAGTTGGGGTGCAGGGCGAGATCTGTTGGCGGGTCACCCACATGGTGTTCGTAATCTTCGGGGTCATGGCCGCCGTAAAAGGTCCAGGTTCCTTTGCCAAACTCACCATGAATATAGCGTGCTTCATTGGCTGGTTTCAGGTCACCCATTATCAGGACGCTCGATTTCAGCACTTCCTTGCGGAAAGCTGTGGTCTGCCCCATAAAACCTTTAATAGTTGTGGTATGGTTCTGGCACAGCATACAGGGCACCGGGTCGAATTTGGCCGAGAAGGTAAAGAGTGAGAAATAATCGTTGGGCATGGCCACATGGCGTAGGCCCGGTCCGTTATCTATGTTCGATTTGGAATAGGCAGCCGCATAGGTTTCAATTAGGAAATCTTTGAAAGCAAAACTTTTTTTGAAGTCCAGTTTTTGCTGGGCATTGGGGTCCATCGGGTCGCCGTCAAAAGGTATATCGCAAATATCTACACCTTCGGCGGCCAGTGCTATATCGTAGCTGTCCGGTGCCGAGCACATAGCAAACATATAACCACCGCCAGCCACAAAATCGCGAATCCTCATGGCTACGGCAAGCTTTTCCTGCGATACTTTTTTAAATCCATGTCTTGCCGCAGTAGCTTCAGCCTCAGCTTTATCATTCTGGTACCACGAGGCATTTCTGAACTGAGCCCAGAACTTGCCATACTGACCTGTAAAATCTTCGTGGTGCAGGTGCAGCCAGTCATATTTTGCCAGGCTTCCATCCAGTATTTCATCATCATATACCTTGTCAAAGGGTATTTCGGCATAGGTCAGCACAAGGGTCACGGCATCATCCCATGGTTCCAGGTTCTTAGGGGTATAAACAGCAACTCTGGGAGCTTTCTCCAGTTTAATAATATCACCATTGAAATCGGGGTCGGCAATCTGATTAAGAATTCCTCCATACTGGGCATCACTGATTATTTCATAGGTTACGCCACGCAGTTTACAAAGGCGTTCCATGCTTTCAATCTGGTCCATACAGAAACTACCGCCTTTATAATTCAACAGCCAGTCAACAGGTATTTGCTTGATCAGTGCAGCATATGCTACACCATAGGCTTTAAGGTGGTTGGCCTGCCCCTCAGCATCCATAGGTATGAATAATTTGGCAGCATGGGCATTGCAATAAATAAATAATAACCCAATAGCACAAACCCTGGAAAACAATGTTCTCATCTTCATTAAATTCTTTAAAGCATGTAAGTTACTGATATTTTTAATCGGGGGTGGTGAAGAAAAAGTCAAAAATGGGAAATCAGAAGTTAAATGGAAGGATTGTAGCTCTTTCCCTGACTCGTAAGCTGTTTTTATATACCGCAAAAACAATAAAATCATGAATAATCAACCAAAGTTCTTATGCCTTTCTTATATTTACCCAATCTGTTTTTTTAGCATTTCTCAAGCGTGTGAAATTGCCTGATTCGTCAGATAAAGAAATGAGGAAGGCGGAATGAATATTTAAAAGGGATAGATCAAGAAAAGAACTGAGGTTGAAAATATATTTCCCGGCAAAGCCCCTTTAGGGGTTTGGGGTTGGATTTAAGGTTTATGAATACAATTCGCAAATACATAGGCGATCTCTTCATCAGCAGGCTGTGGTTTCTGCTGATGGCTGCTTCTGTCATATTGTTATTCACTTCTTACTTTGTTCATCTGCTATATCGGCCCGTAGTGGCCCTGCTTGTTGTAGTGGTGTTTTTTACTTTGCTCGATTATGTGTTATTATTTTTTCTTAAAGGCAGTCTCCTGGCATCAAGGGTATTATCATCAAGGTTCAGTATAGGCGATGAGAATAAGGTAAGCCTGGTTATTACCAATTCATTTCCTTACCGTATCAAAGGGGTGCTTATTGATGAGTTGCCGTTTCAGTTTCAGGAGCGCAATTTTCAGTTGCCTCTTGTTATTGGTTACAAATCGCGCAGCACAATCAGCTATAATCTCAGGCCGCTTACCAGGGGCGAATTTACATTTGGCCACCTGCTCTGTTTTGCTTCCAGCCCCATTGGCTTGCTGAAAAGGCGGTTTAAAATTGCAGAGCCGCGTATGGTAAAAGTATATCCTGCATACCAGCAATTACGCAATCATCAGCTGATGGCGATTAGCGAAAACAACCTTACTGGAGCCAAAAAGATTCGCAGGCTGGGACATAGCCTGGAGTTCGAAAAAATAAAGGATTACGTGCAGGGAGATGATGTGCGCACCATCAACTGGAAAGCCACGGCTCGCAGTCGCAACCTGATGGTGAATACCTTTACCGATGCGCGGCAGCAACAGATTTATTGTCTTGTAGATAAAGGCAGGAATATGAAGATGCCTTTTGAAGGCATGACCCTGCTCGATCATTCCATCAATGCCTGCCTTGCCTTGCTCAATGTGGCTCTGCTGAAACAGGATAAAGCAGGGCTCATTACATTCTCTTCCAAAGTAAACGATATCATAGCTGCCGACAGGCGCTCTACCCAGCTGCACCGTATTCTGGAAACCCTTTACCGGCAGCAAACAGAGTTTAAGGAAAGTGATTATGAATCGGTATGGAGTGCAGTGCACAGGGGCATCACCCAGCGCAGTCTGCTGTTGCTGTTCACTAATTTCGAGACTTATTCGTCGTTGGAGCGTCAGTTGCCGTTTCTAAAAAGGATTGCACAGCGGCACTTGGTATGTGTTGTGTTTTTCCAGAATACATTGCTCAGGGAAATAAGGGAATCCAACCCCGACAGTATTGAGGGTATATACATTAAAACCATAGCCGACCAGTTCGACCTGGAAAAAAGGCTAATTGTAAAAGAACTCCGCAGGCATGGCGTACTTTCTATACTTACATCGCCTCAGAACCTGACTATAGATGTGATCAATAAATACCTCGAGCTCAAGGCAAGGCAGATGGTATGATAGGGTGTCTCTATACATGTTAGAATGTTTAGTGTGCTATTATGAATATTTGCAACTACTCAATATTTGCCATTTTTGCATGCTTTACCTTGCAGTTTAGAAAAAAATATTTTTTTCCTACCCAAGAATTGGAGCTTATTTTACGTCTGTATAATAGAGCCGGATTAAACCATAATGCTAGTTGTTATTTAATATATTAAACCAAAACCAAGTCAATGCTGAAAAATTACACTCGATTGTTCTTAATTCTGTTAACCCTTTCCTGCGCAGTTTCCTGTACTAAAAAAGGGAATACCGGCCCAGCTGGCCCGGTTGGTCCCGCTGGCCCTTCAGCCACAACAGGTATCAGTCAAATCAATGGCCATGTGAGCCTTTATGACCAGTATGGCACCCGCCAATACACAGGACTGAATAATGTAAAACTTGTTGTAAATAATGGTACATACAGCTATGCCGATGTGAATGGCTACTATGTTTTCCCAGGTTTAACATCAAAAGGTTGTAATGTGTCTGCATCGGCAACCGGCTATGGTACTACAATGTTTAATGTAAACCTGCTAAGCGATACTGTTTATAGAGATGTGAAATTATCAGCAGTACCAAATTTCCAGGTAGTCACTTTTAAGGCTTTCCATAATGTCGGTTCCCAGTACGATTCACTGGTGCTCTCATTTAATTCCGACAGCCGTCCAAGGAATTGCATTGTATTTGTTGGTAGTTCAGCTGATGTGAGTAATCAGCCTGCCAACTATGTTCTGGCTTATACCAAAACCGTTCCTGTTTTGGCTACAAGGGTGAATATCCAGGTCCCTGTAACAGACCTGAACGGGGCTAATTTTTTCTTTGGCCAGGAAGTATATTTTGCTGCTTATAGCTATGTTGTGAACGATGCTTCAGTTTATGAAGACCAGATTACCGGCCGCAATGTTTATAATGCTGTAGGTACGCCGGTTATTGATTCAACAACCGCCCCTTAAAAACATAATTTCAATAACACAAACCATTCCTGATCCTAAATTTTTACTCGGATGAAAAAAACAATAATTTTCCTCGCTCTTGCTTCGTTCCTGAGCCACTCAGATGCTACTGCCCAGCTTCCTTTCCCAACAATGGATTCACTGAATGTGAACAACATTAATGCGTCTGTACTCGTGCATGGAGATATGTGGTGGAATCCCACGCTGCAGCAAGCCCATTGCTTCTTCCCTAAAAATGCACCCACATGTATTCAGTTCGCAAGCTCCTTATGGATGAGCGGGTATGATGGCAGCGGGCAGTTGCATATTGCTGCGCAGACCTACCGGCAGACTGGTAATGACTACTGGCCCGGCCCGCTCGATGCCAGCGATACTCTTTCCTACACCACATCCCGCAAATGGGCAAAAATCTGGAAAGTGCTGCAAACAGATATACAGTCTTTTATTTCATTGCCAACGCATGATTCGGCAAGTACTCCCCAGTCAATACTTACCTGGCCTGGCAAGGGCAACACCTATGCTATAGGAAACTTCAATTTACCCCTTACCATTACCACCGATATGGCTCCCTTCAACGACCTTAACGGCAACGGCATATATGAACCTTTGCTGGGCGAATATCCGATGATAAAAGGCGATATGGCGCTGTGGTGGGTATTCAGCGATAATGGCCCTGCTCATACCGAAACAAAGGGCAAACCCCTGGGCCTGGAAATACATGCAATGGCTTATGGCTACAAACGGGGTACACTCATAGATAATGTCATCTACTACGACTACTACATCACCAACAAATCGGCCAACACATACCACAATTTCCGATTCGGTCAGTTTGATGATGTAGATCTGGGGTATAGTTTTGATGATTACATAGGATTCGATTCCTCGCACAGAATGGGCATATGCTACAATGCCACTCCTGATGATGGCGTTGGTGCAGGGCATCCTTTAAATTCTTTCAGTACAAGGATACCAATGGTTGGGCTTACTATGATTATGCTGCCCGGTGATACTAAAACTACCCGGGTTCCAGTTGGTACTTTTGATTATTATGAAAACGATAATTCAGTTATCGGCAACCCTACTACAGATACGCAGTATAATTATTACCTCCGTTCTGCGCTCAGGAATGGAGCTCCTTTTACTAATGATTTTGCCGGCAGGGGAGTACCCAGCGTAGCCCATGGCACAGGGCCTGTAGTTAAGTATGTTTATCCGGGAGACCCTTCAGATACTACTCAATGGAGTGAGTGTAATTCTGGAAACCTTCCCGGCGACCGTCGCTTTATTATTACCAGTCCCGATTTCACTTTCCCAGCAGGATCTATACAGCATGTGGCGATGGCGCTCGTAACCACTAACCCCGATACCCTGAATGCCTGCCCCGGCGCCAGTTTCGACAGTATAAAAATTGTAGCCGATACGGCATGGGGCAACTATGTAAATGTAACCGAAGTAAAAACCATTACCCCAGCACCAGCCATCAACATCTACCCAAACCCCGCCCACAACCAGGTAATTATAGAAACCACTCTTACCCCAACAAACGAAGAAACAATAACCTTTTACAATATCGTAGGCCAAAAGGTAAATGTAAATATTACCAGATCTGGCAGTAAAAGAGTAGCAGATATAGGTAACCTGCCAAATGGCATTTATCTGGTTGTTTATAACAATAGTACTTTTCAAAAAACAGTAAAAGTGATAAAAGAATAAAAAAACAGCACGCCCTGAAAGGGCAAAATATACCAGCGATGGGCAACGCCCATCGAAACTGAATAAAATCTAACAAAGCCCTGAAAGGGCGTAATATGTCAACCTGAAGGAGTAATAATTAACTAAAAAATCCGGTCTCATGAAAAATACTTTACTGCTTTTCTTCGCATTTAGTTTATCCGGTGAATGTTTGTTCGCGCGGGCACCATTTAATACAATGGATTCGGTGAATATCAATAACATCAATGCCTCGGTGTTGGTGCATGGAGATATGTTCAGGAATCCATCAGATCAGAAACAGTTATGTGAATTTCCTAAAGGTTCGGGCAAGCACCTAAGCCTTGGTGGCGCTTTATGGATGACGGGTTTCGACAATGGAGGGGATTTGCATGTTGCTGCTCAGACCTACAGACAATTCGGTAATGACTATTGGCCTGGGCCATTGGATAATGCCGGGGCGCTTACTTACGCCGTTTCAGCCAACTGGGCTAAAATCTGGAAGGTGAATGAGACTGATATACAGTATTTTCAATCTTTGACAACTCACAACACAACCAATACACCAAACGCAATCCTTACATGGCCTGGTAAGGGAAATGTTTATGCGGCTGGAAATGGAGGTGTAGCCCTTTCCATAAGTAATGATATGGCGCCGTTTATTGATCTGAATGGTAATGGTATTTATGAACCGCTTCTGGGCGAATACCCGGCAATCAAGGGAGATCAGGCTTTGTGGCAGGTTTTCAGTGATAATGGCCCTGCCCATTCTGAATCAAATGGCAGACCGTTTGGAGTCGAAATCCATTCAATGGCTTATGCCTACAACAGGGGTACACTCATCGACAACGTTATTTATTTTGATTACAGGATCATTAACCGGTCTCCCAATACCTACCATAACTTCAGAATAGGTATCTGGGACGATATGGACCTCGGTAATCCTTATGACGACTACATGGGTTTTGATTCGACGTGGAGAATGGGAATTGTTTATAACAGTAGCAATTACGATACTGTATATGGTAACAAAATACCTGTTGCCGGCATTACTATGATTGTTTCGCCAGGCGATACAGGTACAAGTTATATACCAGCAGGTAGCTTTACTGTGTATTTTAATGATTTTTCACTTATTGGCAATCCGCATGGTGATTCACAATTCAATTTCTATTTAAGAAGCAGGATCAGAGATGGCCAGTACTTATATAGTTATACCACTAGCTCAAATCACTGCAAGGATCATGATTCAACCCGATTTTATGTTGTTTCAGGAGATCCTCGGGATACCACACAATGTTCAGAATGTGCATTTAATAATAGTCCGGGGGACGAGCGGTTCATTATTACTACCAATGATTTTACCTTATATCCTGATAGCATGCAACATATGGTTATGGCATTGGTAACTACCAGTCCCGATACGCTCAATGCCTGCCCCAACGCCAGCTTCGACAGCATAAAAATCGTTGCCGATACAGCATGGACCAACTATCACCACCCACCTGCACCCTTACGCCCAAATGCAATCAAAAACCTGACATCAGGTAATGATGTAAACATCTATCCCAATCCCGCCCATAACCAGGTAATTATAGAAACCACTCTTGCCCCAACAACTGAAGAAACAATAACCTTCTACAACATCATAGGCCAAAAGGTAAATGTAAATATTGCCAGATCTGGCAGTAAAAAAGTAGCAGATATAGGTAACCTGCCAAATGGCATTTACATGGTTATTTATAATAATGGTACCATTCAAAAAACTGTAAAAGTGATAAAAGAATAAAAAACAGCACGCCCTGAAAGGGCAAAATATACCAGCGATGGGCAACGCCCATCGAAGTAAAATAAATTTGAACAAAGCCCTGGAAGGGCGAAATAGAGTTTTTAGTACTATTGGCGAACCACACTAAAATTAATACTTATGAAAAATACCTTACTGCTCTGCTTTGCATTTTGTTTGTCAAATGAATATTCATTTGCCCAGGCGTCATTCAGTACCATTGATTCAATCAATATCAACAACATCAATGCCTCTGTATTGGTACATGGCGATATGTGGTGGAATGGCAATGGATCAAATTATTTGCATAAATGCATGTATCCCAATGGCTCTCAAAAAAACATATCTTTTGCAGGAGCACTCTGGATGTCGGCTTATGATGCAGGCAACCAACTGCACATTGCGGCTCAAACATACCGGCAGGATGGCAATGATTACTGGCCAGGCCCACTTGATGCCAGCGATACGCTTACCTATGCAACCTCATACGCGTGGGCAAAAATCTGGAAAGTGAATCTTACTGATATCGATACCTTCCTTACATCGCCAACACATACAACTACCAACACACCACCATCCATCCTTACCTGGCCCGGAAAAGGTAACGTAAATGCTCAGGGAAATGGCGGAAGCCCCCTTACTATCATTACAGATATGGCCCCTTTTGTTGACCTGAACGGGAACGGCATTTATGAACCGCTGCTTGGTGAATACCCCTTAATAAAGGGAAATCAAACCCTCTGGTGGGTATTCAGCGATAACGGACCAGTTCATTCTCAAACTAATGGTAAACCATTAGGTGTGGAGGTACATGCTATGTCCTATGCCTTTAAAAGGGGCTCTTTGATAGATAATGTGGTTTATTATGAGTATGACATGATCAATAAATCGGCCCATAATTATATCAACTCCAGAATCGGCATCTGGAATGATGTAGAAATAGGTTATGCACTTGATGACTATATAGGCTTTGATTCAACCTTGCGGATGGGCATAGCCTACAATGGCACTAATTGTGATGGCTGCAGTGCCGGTAACCCGACAAATTCTTATGGGCTCAATCCGCCGCAGTGTGCGCTTACTATGATAGTTCTGCCGGGTGATGTGGGTACCAATTATGTGCCTGCTGGTAGCTTTACTACTTACGAGAATGATTTTTCAATTCTTGGCAACCCATCCAATGATACACAATACAATAATTATATGCGCTCCAAAGTAAGCAATGGCCAGTCAATTGCCAGTGTATATTTAAATGATACCCTGCCTTATCCCTGTGGGCATCATGATTCAACAGAAGTGATAAATTATGTTTACCCAGGCGACCCTTCAGACACTGCAGCATGGAGTGAATGTGCCTGCCACCTCAATGCCTTTGATGCACGGTTTATACTTTCCAGCAATGATTTTAGTTTCAATTCAGGAACAACACAAAAATTTGTTTTTGCTATGATTGTGGCCGATTCTGCCGGCGGCTGCCCGGCAACCAATTTCGATAAAATCAAAATCCTGGCCGATACCGCATGGGTCAATTATCACCAACATGCAAGCAGTGTAAAAAATATTGTTACTAACAACGCACTCAACATCTATCCCAACCCCGCCCATAACCAAATCAATATTGAAACTTCAGGTATAACAACAGGCGAAGAAACAATAACCTTCTACAACATAATAGGCCAGAAGCTCAATGTAAATATTACGAGATTGGCGAATGAAAGAGTAGCAGATATAAGTAACCTGCCAAATGGTATCTACCTGGTGGCCTATAACAATGGTACCATTCAAAAAACTGTAAAAGTGATAAAAGAATAGACTGCCCATAATTATTGGTAAAAGCCTGTATTCCCGAATACAGGCTTTTTGATGTAATTTTCACCCATAAATGAGAGGGATGAAATTTATAAATCAACATTATAAAATAATATTATTTTCAATTCCCCTTTTCAGTCTTGCCTTACATTTTCATGTATTTAGCCTGGATCTCATAGGCATTCATGTATGGAGGCAAACGGAAACACAAACCGTAATTAATAACTTCTATAGCGGTGATTTCAATATTTTAAATCCAAGGGTAAATGGTTATGCTGATACCAACCAGTTACACCGTATGGAATTTCCGGTTATGCAATGGCTGATAGCCTTATTGTATAAAATATTCGGGCAGCATATTTATATCACCCGTGCTACGGTTTTTATTATTGGTCTGTTTTCCGTTTACGGCATGTTTTATTTATGCCAGGGCGTTTTTAAAAATAAGGGTATAGGCTCAGTATGTGCATGGTGTTTCAACTGGTCGCCTGTGTTCTATTATTACACAGTAAATCCTATGCCCGACAATTTTGCGCTTTGCTGTGCCATTTGGTGTATCGCTTTTTTCTATGCTTATATCAATACGGATAAGATAAAGTACATCGCTTTTAGCGCTGTTTTTCTTTGCATCGCTACCCTGGCCAAGCTTCCTTTTATCATATACGGTTCATTTGTTTTTTCCTATATAGCCATCGCTTTGATCCGGAAAACATTGCCCGTCAAGAATCTGCTGAAGATTATAACAATCTATGCCTTGTGCCTTGTCCCTGCATTAAGCTGGTATGCATGGGTGGTTCCGGGTTGGGCCAATGGGGCTATTAAAGGAATTTTCGATCAAACTCTGAACCACCCCAACGTCGGCCATGTAATTACCGGCACCATTGTATCTGTCCTGCCTGAATTACTGGTCAATTATGGTTCCTTACTGTTCTTTTTAGCCGGATTCTATTTGCTATACCGGAATAAGGTGTATAAAAAAACGTACTTCCCTTTATTCGCTTTCTGGGGCATTACCTTAATAGCCTATTTCCTTTACGAAGTGAATATGATTGATCTGGTGCACGATTATTACTTGTTTCCTTTTCTGCCGCCAATATTTTTGTTGATTGCTTATAGCTCATGGTGGTTATTGGCTCAGGGCCGGTTTCTGAGAACACTATCAGTGATATGCCTTCTGGTTCTGCCCATAACTGCATTCGTAAGGGCTGATTCAAGATGGGATACAAAAGATCCGGGATTTAATCCGGCCTACCTGAAATACAGGAATGAGCTCAGGAGGCTCACTCCACCCGGTTCTTTGTGCATAACTTACAACGATTGCTCTTCCTATATTCTGCTGTATTACATCGACCGCAAAGGCTGGTCGGTAAATGAAAACTATCTCGATCCTGATCTGCTTTCTTCTTATGTAAGTAAAGGAGCTTCTTATTTGTTTCTGGATACACAGATCGATACTTTTGCTGGTATCAAAGCTCATCTCGGCGAAAAAATGTTTGACAAGGAAACTTTGCGGGTTTATAAATTAAAATAACGAATTTAGCACCTATGCTCAGAAATTTATTTTGCGTGCTGGCGGCATTAATTACTTTATCGGTTGGTTCCTGCAAGAAAGACCTGCTGCACTGGCAAAAGGTGCAGCAACTGAACAGTAATACCACATGCAAGCTCAATCATCTGCGGTTTGTTGGTAACAATATTTGTATTGCAGCCGGAGGAATTAAGTATGACCAGTCTGAAATGGTAAGATCAACTGATGGTGGCTATACCTGGTCTGCCAGGTCGGATTCCAATGCGCCCAAGGAAATGCTTGGGATGGAAGTCGCTCCCAATGGTAAAGTCTATCTTTGTGGTATCGATGGTGAAGTACTCCGTTCAAATGACTCAGGTAAAACATGGCAGTTTAAACGGGTTAACAACTGGCTGGTTAATTTAGGTTGTGCTTTCCCGGTACCCAACCGGGGGATTTTTGTGAGCAGTGTGCTGCAGAGGGCATGCACCATTACCAGTGTAGATTCAAATTTCAATATCATCGATCAGCAAAACTTTCCGTTCGGTTTGAATAATATATACATGGTCAGCCCTTCGTCTGGTTATGTTATCGGTTATGGCACCGTAATGCAAACCACCGATACCGGCAAGACCTGGAATTTTATGGATGTTAATGGCGATAATTTTATGGCTATGGATATTCATGGCATGGAGGTATGGATGTGCGGTTATAATGGCAGTATATATCATACCACCAATGGAGGTGCCAGCTGGCAGCGGGTGCGCAATGGCAATGATATTTCTTTACCCCGTTATAACCTGCTGGATATAGTGTTTAAAGATTCCCGCAACGGCTGGGCTGTATGCGATGATGGCAAAGTTATTCGCACCGATGATGCCGGCCTTCACTGGGAAGAATACGACCGGTTTACCACCAGCGCCCTTCGCAGTATAGCCATCTGCCCTAATGGCGATCTGCTGGTAGCAGGAGATAATGGCGGCATTTTCAGGATAACTGCAATGTAGGCGCTCCTTCAGCTTTGGTTTTACCAGATGGTTCATCAATGCAACTTTCACACCATATTCCCAGATATACTTGATTACAAAAACAACATGGCTGCTCCTGCGAAATTGTTTGCAGATATACCTCTTCTACATAAAATTCAATGCCGCATCATTGATGGTGCGGCATTGATGCAATTATTAAGACTGCTGATTATACCCATTAGATAATAAAAGTTAGCGCAACACTGGCAATTGCGTTCTTAAATCGGACTTTTGCAAACCGCGACTTTGCGCCTCCGCGTGAGACTACTTTTATGCCTAATTAATTAGTCCAATTGGAATTATTTTTTCGGTTCAGACTCTTTTGCAGCTGCAGGTATCACAGGTTTGAAAATACTCTCATCAATCGGCTTATTGATCTCAATTGATTTGAAAGTAATGTCGCCCTGCGGGGTAGATATAGTCATTGGCATTACTACGCCGCCATCCAGCGTTTTGTAATTATCGAATGCCATGGCTACTTCCTGTTCCTGCTCCTCTACTTTAACCTTTGATTCGGTACGCAGCAGATAGTAGTTTTTCGTATCAAAAAAACAGGTAGTTTCATTGGCATCTTTGTCAGTGAATTTTATCCGGTAACACAGTATTTTATTAATTGTGTCTGTGCCCAGGTAAGCAGTCTTGCTGCCATCTGTTTTATAGTCAAACATCTGCTTGGCTTTCAGGTCCATTTGTTCCTGTGCAGCTTTTACCATTTCCGGCTTCATGGTATCAATTTTGTTTCCGCCCGGCTGGAAGGGCATATACATCCAACCCTGGGTTTTGGTAATAATTGTAAAACCATTCATGCCCATTACGCTGATATCGGTGCGCATGGCTTTGCCGGGTATCATTGTCTGTACAACGCCCACATCCATTCCCTGAACCGACATGCCGCCATCCATTTTCAGCGATTTAATATTGTTCCAGGCTTCTTTACTGCCTATTGCTTTCAGGTGTTTGTCCATTACCTCATCTACCGACTGGGCTTTAAGTGTCGAAACGCCGCTCAGCAGCAATACTGCGAGCATTATGCTATTTAGTGATTTCATTCTGTTGTTTTTTAAAATAAAGGGCGAATTTATGAAATTCAATTGTCTTAATTCTTCTTAATGAAAAATGATTAACGGTTTTATATTGTACTTCTATTGACTTCTCGCTTTAAGAAATATACTCACTAAGCTCCAGCCATCTCATTTCTTTTTCTTCTAGCGATTGAGCTATATAGGTCATACGGTTACTGAGTTGCTGTATCTGGTCGTAGTTCAGCGACTGGTCCATCATCTTTTCTGTTATAGTTGTTTTCTCAGTTTCCAGCGAGGCCATATCTTTTTCCAGTTGGTCAAATTCGCGCTTGTCTTTAAATGAGAATTTCTTCTTTTCTGACGCTGGCTTGCTGATAATAGGTTTGACAACCACTTCTTCAGCTTTCTTAGGGCTGTCTTTTTGTTTTTCCTTGGCTCTTTCTTCAATACGGTAAGCGCTGTAATTGCCAGGGAAGTCCCGTACTACGCCATTACCCTCAAATACAAACAGATGATCAACCAGCCTGTCCATAAAATACCTGTCGTGCGATACAATGATCAGACATCCGGGGTATTCGCTCAGGAAATTTTCGAGTACCGATAAGGTAGGCAGGTCAAGGTCGTTGGTAGGTTCATCAAGTATCAGGAAGTTGGGATTACGGAATAAGATAGCCAGCAGTTGCAATCGTTTTTTCTCGCCCCCGCTCAGCTTTGATAGGTAAGTATACTGCTGCTCGGGTGGAAAAAGGAATAAGGTAAGAAACTGTGATGCGCTCAGCGTGCTGCCATCGGCCAGCGGAAAATTTTCGGCTATGTTCTTCACAAATTCTATCAGCCGCATATCTTCTTTTATCTCCAGCCCTTGCTGTGAGAAGTTCCCAAAGATCACTGTCTCGCCTATGTTAATTTTGCCGCTGTCCTGTGGCTCAATGCCCTGTAGCATGTGCAGAAAGGTACTCTTGCCGGCCCCGTTCTCGCCAATAATTCCAACCCTTTCTCCTTTCTTGAAAGTGTAATCAAATCCTTTGAGAATTACCTTATCGCCATAACTCTTGTATACCTTTTTAAGCTCGGCTATTTTGCCCCCCAGGCGGCTCATTTTGGTTTGCAATTCCACCTGGTTGTCCACTACTTTCTGTTTGGCCTTCTTTTCTATTTCATAGAAATTGTCTTCCCGGCTTCTCGATTTTGTGGTACGTGCCTTAGGTTGTTTGCGCATCCACTCCAGCTCTTTGCGAAACTGGTTACGGGCTTTATCAATATTCGAAATTGTGTTTTCTATCCTTGCAGCCTTTTTCTCAAGGTAACTCTGGTAGTCGCCCTCATAGGTGTATAATTTCTCCTCATCCAGTTCCCATATTTCATCGCATACATCCTCCAGGAAGTAACGGTCGTGGGTTACCATCAGCAGGGTTACCTTTTGCATGTTCAGGTAGTTCTCCAGCCACTCTACCATGGTTACATCCAGGTGGTTGGTAGGTTCATCCATTATCAGCAGCACATGCTTGTGCTCAAAACCAATATCTATAAGCACCTGTGCCAGCGCCACCCTTTTGCGTTGCCCGCCCGATAGGTTTTTTACCTTTTGGTCCAGGTTATGAATATTCAGCTTATTGAGAATCTGGTGCACCTTGGCCTCAAAATCCCATGCTCCCAGTTCATCTATCCTGGCAAGCGCTGCCGATAAAGCTTCATGATCCTTTGATCCTTCGGCCAGTATCTTTTCATAATTGCGCATAGCCTCGGCCACCGGGTGCCGGTAGTGAAATATATTATCCAGTACCGAAAGGTCCTCGGCAAACTGGGGTTCCTGTTCAAACAGCGCTACTGTTACATCTTTATGGATCCAGATAGACCCTTCATCCACTGTATCTTTACCAGACAGTATTTTCAGCAGCGTACTCTTGCCGCTGCCATTTCTGGCAATAAGCGCTATTTTATCGCCCTCGCTGATATGGAAGGTGATATTGGTAAACAAGGGTTTAATACCGTAAGATTTGCTGATTTTGTCTGCTGAAACGTAATGCATAGGCGGCGCAAAGGTAGGGGGATAAAGTGATAGGTTGAAAAGAGATAAGTTAATATGCTGGTTTGGGAATATTAAGCTAATTGTCATTTATATCGTAAATTTGAGTTATGCAACGCTGTACTTTTACTGCAGAAATAGAGCGGGATATCGAATCAGGCTATTATATAGGTCGGATACCTGCTTTGCCTGGGGCCCATACCTAGGCCCAAAGTCTTGATGAATTGCAACTCAATCTGAAAGAAGTGATTGAATTGGTTTTAGAAGAGTTGACTAAAGATGAATTGGCTAATTTGCCATTATTCGTTGGTTTACAAAAGATAATGGTTGAAATAGGAGCCGGTTCCCTTTGACAGATGCTTAATCTCTGTAACGGATTTTATTTAAGCTTGGCTTTAAGTTTATCAGGTAAAAGGGTAGGCATAGATTTTATCGTCATTCTGACCGCAGATATACTCCGATTGCACATCATAGTAATGCTGGTATAAAAAGGTCTCTATTGCTTGATATTTTACAGGAAATTGATTAGTCTCCTGAAGATTATATTACATTGTTAAAGAAATAAGAAGCCCAATTTGGATCACCGGTCATATGATCTTATTTTGGAGATGCTTTACTAACATATTGTATTTCTGAAAAATGAATAATTTATTTCCTATTTTATTCCCTATTATTTCCCTGTCAGATTAATAAACAAATTTTCCTGAAAATATTTCACCACTGCCATTATCCTTTACCCGGTAAAAATAGATGCCGGGAGATTTTACTAGATCACCAATGGGGAGTTCCTGTTTGTTTTGGAATGGGATTTGGGCCACAATCTGGCCGAGGGTGTTGGTGATGGTGAGGGTAATGGAGGGGATGGAGTGGGGGAGCTGGATTTTGGAGGATTCGATGATGGGGTTGGGGGTGACAAAAGCAATTTCCGTTTGAAAATTAATATTTTTAACATCTTCGCCAAAAGTTAAACCACAACTGGAAGTATTATTAAAATAACTACCTGCTAAATGGCTTAATGAGGGTGTTGAACCCTGGTTATTAAAACATGTCAAAGTTATACAACCTTCAAATCCAATTGCGTCTATTGGAAATACAGGAGAATTGAGAGAGCCTATACCTTCAATAACAATATATTCCCGTGGTCCCCAGCCTGTGGAACATCCTGAACAACTAACTGGAAAAAAGTCGAATATTTTGTGCCATTTGCTGTTGATAATTACAGAATCTATTGAAGAAACATAGTGTACTGAAACAGCAGTCTTAAAGGTATCACCAACATTTAAAGTGTAATCATAAAGTACTTTTTCTATGGTGTCATTATCATGAATTAATGATATTGTAAATACCTTCTTTATTATTGTATCTTCTCTGATAAATGAATTGAAACCAGATCCATAAGCATCACTCAAAATTTTGTATTTCATACCATGATATTCAGTATCACCAATATATGAATGTAAAGTCCATGAGGATCCCAAACGATTATCACCACAATAATGGTAAAAGACTTTCCATTGGTTTGTGCTATCACTAAACTTTATCTTCTGCCCAAAAGAAGACAAGGAGATCAGGAAGAGGAGTGCAAGAAGTAAGGGTTTTTTCATTTGAGGTCAGATTAATAAACAAATTTACCTGAAAATAGTTCACCATTACTATTATCTGAAACCCGGTAAAAATAGATGCCGGGAGATTTTATTAGGTGGCCAATGAGGAGTTCCTGTTTGTTTTGGAATTGGGATTGGATGATGTCCTGTCCGAGGGTATTAGTGATAGTTAGTGTGCCGGAGGTGATGGAATAGGGGAGTTGGATTATTGAGGATTCTGTGATGGGGTTGGGTAGGACAATACTTTTATTTGAATGAGATATGTAGTTGTTTGTGCCTAAACCAAATGTTGAGGTGCAGCTGGTAGTATTGTTAAAATACCGGCCTACAGTATCGCTTAAAGGAGGAGTTGTGCCTCGATTAGAGAAGCAGTTGAGATTTGTAATAGCTTCAAAAGAAAAAGGCGCTAATGGAAAACAAGGATCATTTATACTCCCGATTCCTTCAATTACTACAATGTCATTGGTAAAATTACCTGGTACTAATATGGATGAATCAACAAAAAAAGGATGCATCCTCCAGGTGTGGTAAGTCAAAAGATTGATTATTACAGAATCTTTTGCAGTCACTTTATACTTTATTAGGGTGGTATTAAATGTGTCTCCAATGGTAAGATTATAATCATATAGCAATTGTTCAGTCGTATCGTTGCCGGGTGGAGTAGTCCAAATAGCATAAACTTTTTGAGTTACTGAATCTTCCCTGATAAATACATTTGTACCATAACCATGTTTGAGTGTCCTGTATACCAAACTATGAATAATAGTATCATCCAGATAATAATCAATAAGGGGTATGGATATTGGTGGAATTGTTGCATCACCCCACAGATAATAATGCCAACGGTTAGTACTATCACTAAACCTTATCTTCTGCCCAAAAGACGAATAGGAGATCAGGAAGAGGAGTGCAAGAAGTAAGGTTTTTTTCATTTGAGGTCAGATTAATAAACGAATTTACCTGAAAATATTTCACCACTACTATTATCTGTAACCCGGTAAAAATAGATGCCGCGAGATTTTACTAGGTGGCCAAAGAGGAGTTCCTGTTTATTTTGAAATGTGGTTTGGGAAATGGCCTGACCGAGGATATTGGTGATAGTGAACATGCCGGAGGTGATGGAATAGGGGAGTTGGATTATTGAGGATTCTGTAATGGGGTTGGGAAGAACTAATGATGGTTGATTTTTGTTAAATATCATTTTTGCCTCAAGAGGAGTATGGATGCAACTTATGTTATTATCAAAATAGTATGCATAGGAGGGGTCTATATCAAGATAATATGGGCCAAATGGAGGAGTAATTGGTGATGCAACATTTTCATGGTCAAAACAGGTCAATAAATAGCCACCTTCAAAAGTGCCAGAAATAGGAGTTATTGGATCACAGGGGTCGGAAATACTTCCAATGCCTTCAATGACAGTAAAAGCGCGAGATGTGTAATGTATATCGTAAAGATTAAAATTCCACACTTTATACCAAATTCCGGCGATTAGAACCGAATCAATTGAATTTACATAATAAGTCTGGTTTACATTTTTAAAAGTATCACCAACAGTCAAATTGTAGTCATATAATAATTTTTCGCTGCTGTTGGTGTCAAATACTGTCATAATTGCAAATACTTTATTCAAAATGGTATCTTCCCTAATAAAAACCTTATTAGAAAAACACTCATGCAATAGTTGTTTATAATTGACCCCTCTAATAATTGTATCTGCAAGATAGTTATCTCTGTATGGCCAGGCAATAGGAGGTAAAATGCCTGAGGTAATATACATGTAGTGCCATACATTCGAAGTGTCACTAAATCTTATCTTCTGCCCGAAAGAAGAATAGGAGATCAGGAAGAGGAGTGCAAGAAGTAAGGTTTTTTTCATTTGAGGTCAGATTAATAAACAAATTTCCCTGAAAATAGTTCACCATTACTATTATCTGTAACCCGGTAAAAATAGATGCCGGGAGATTTTATTAGGTGGCCAATGAGGAGTTCCTGCTTGTTTCGGAATGGGATTTGCGTAATGTCCTGTCCGAGGGTATTAGTGATAGTTAGAGTGCCGGAGGCGATGGAGTAGGGGAGTTGGATTTTGGAGGATTCGCTAATGGGGTTAGGGTATAATTTGCTGTTTTGTTGGTTAATGGCGACTGGATTTACTGCAAGGTCGCAACTTGAAGAGTTATCAAACGAAAAATAAGAATAGCTATTATAATATCTGTAGGCTGATACTGGGCTACTTAATGGAGAAATGGACCCATTATTTTGAAAACAGGCAATCAGATCAACTAAACTTGGAAAATCGATTGGGAAATATAAACCTATGTTACAGCCAATCCCTTCAATTACAGTATAATTATAAGTGGTAGTACCAAACTGGTATTCATATTTCCATACTTTGTAAGATAATCCATTGATCAGTGTATTAGTTACTGAAACAACCCATACCTTATCAGGTGCACCACCAAAATAAGGATAAATTGTATCCCCCGCTACTAAATTGTAATTATATAAAACAAACTCAGTTGTATCAGTAAAATGATAACTTAATCCACGCATTATATATATTAATTTCGCTATTGTGTCTTCTCTTATATAGTATGGGCTAATATTAATATATTTTTTACCATTGACAATTGTGTCTCCCGAGTAGTGCGTAGTGTGATTAACCCATTTGTTCCACGATCCTGGATAATCAACTAACTCCATCATTTGCCACACATTGCTAGTGTCCGAAAAATGTATTTTTTGCCCGAAGGAAGAATTAAAGGATAATATTAGTGCGAATAAAACAAGGTTTTTTTTCATAAAAAGTATTTTGGTATCCTAAAGATAGTATAAATTAATGCTACAATAATTATGCCAGATATTCATTTGTTTCTTTACCCAAGCAAAAATTCTAAATTGCAGCCTTGATGGGTTTTGCCGTCATACGATTCGATGGGCGTTGCCCATCTCTATGTGATTTTGCCCTTTCAGGGCAGCTGGTGCAAATGATTGAGTAAGATTTAAGATTGATTGAACGACTTAGTTATTTTTATACTTTATACTAAATACTTTAGACTTAAGACTTTATGCTAACACAACTCAAAAACTATGCCGAAGGCCATTGGGTAAATGGCAAACAAGAAGGCGAAATACTGCACAATGCCATAACCGGCGATGCCATATATACTGCTAGCAGCGATGGGCTGGACTTCGGGGCCATGATGCATTATGCCCGTAAGGTGGGCGGTCCTGCACTGCGCAAGCTTACCTTTCATGAGCGTGGCAGGATGCTTAAGGCGCTGGCATTATACCTGCTGGGAAAAAAGGAATATTTCTATGCCATAAGCGCGCTTACCGGCGCTACCCGTGCCGATAGCTGGGTGGATATAGAAGGCGGTATTGGTAATCTGTTTGCAAATGCAAGTTTACGCCGTCAGTTCCCCGATGAGCGTTTTTATGTGGAGGGCGATACTGCCAAACTATCTAAGAACAACACATTTATTGGTACCCATATTATGGTGCCACGCGAGGGAGTGGCCATTCATATTAATGCCTTCAACTTCCCGGTTTGGGGTATGCTGGAAAAGATTGCGGTGAACCTGCTGGCAGGAGTGCCTGCCATAGTGAAGCCTGCCACGCTTACCAGTTATCTTACCGAGGCAGTATTTGAAGAGATCATTAAATCCGGTCTATTGCCTGCAGGCTCTCTGCAACTGATATGCGGCTCTGCGCGTGGTATATTGGATCATATTGAAACGCAGGATGTGGTAACCTTTACCGGTTCTGCATCAACCGGCAGGATGCTGAAATCGCACCCAAGGATACTCTCTGAGTCGGTGCCTTTTAATATGGAAGCCGACTCGCTCAACTGCTGCATACTGGGTAATGATGTCTATCCGGGATCTGTGGAGTTTGACCTGTTTATAAAAGAAGTGGTGCGCGAAGTAACCACCAAGGCCGGACAGAAGTGTACCGCTATACGCCGCATTATAGTGCCTGCCGACAGGGTTGAAGATGTGCAGATAGCGCTGGGCAAAAGACTTAAGACAACCATCATTGGTGATCCATCAATAAAGGAAGTGCGCATGGGGCCACTGGCGGGCATTACACAGCGCAACGAGGTGCGGGAAAAAGTGCAGCAACTTGCCAAATCGCAGCAGATAGTGATAGGAGATATGGAACACTTTGAAGTGTTGGGGGCTGATAAAGAAAAAGGAGCCTTCCTGCCACCGCTCATCTTCCTGAATACTGATCCGTTTAATAAAACAGATTGCCACAGCATAGAGGCATTCGGGCCGGTATCGACCATTATTCCTTACAATACTATTGATGATGCAATAGAACTCTCAAAGATGGGCAAGGGTTCGCTCGTTAGCTCTGTGGTTACAGGCGATGATGCTATAGCAAAAGAACTTGTACTTGGCACTGCAAGTATGCATGGGCGTATTCTGGTGCTTAATGCCGAATGTGCCAAAGAAAGTACAGGCCATGGTTCGCCATTGCCGCTGCTGGTGCACGGAGGCCCCGGCAGGGCAGGGGGCGGAGAAGAAATGGGCGGCAAGCGGGGCGTGCTTCACTATCTGCAGCGCACGGCATTGCAGGGATCGCCAACTACCATCAGCCGCATTACTAACGTTTACCAGCCGGGTGGCAGGCAGCATGAAACCGATGTGCATCCGTTCAAAAAACATTTTGAAGACCTGGAGGTAGGCGAAACGCTGATAACCGCAAAGCATACCGTAACCGAGGCCGATATCACCAACTTCGCCAACGTAAGCGGCGATAATTTCTATGCGCATATGGATGCCACATCGCTTGAAGGGACCATATTTACAGGCCGCGTAGCGCATGGTTATTTTGTGCTGTCGAAGGCTGCTGGGTTATTTGTTGATGCCAAGAAAGGTCCGGTATTGCTCAATTACGGCATTGATGAGGCGCGGTTCACCAAGCCGGTTTACCCTGGCATGACCATTGGTGTGAAGCTGACAGTAAAAGAGAAGGCTGCACAAGAAAAAAAGACACCTGAAGATATTGCGAAGGGCATAGTGAAATGGCTGGTGGATGTGTATGATGAAACAGGTGAGACAGTGGCTGTAGCAACTATACTTACTATGGTGAAGAAGAGAGATCAGGAATAAAAATTTAAACCGGTTAGGCAGATTGCATATTTGCAAATTTGACAATTAAGTGAAATGGCAAACAGCAATATGTATTAATAATTTCCGGTGTTAATGTTATATCAGGATATTTAAGAAGCCCCTTTAGGGGTTTGGGGTGGTATTTCTTACCTTTGCACGCTTTATGACACAGGAAAACCTGAAGGAAATGCGGGACCGTATGCAGCATCTGCACCGCTTCCTGAATATAAATGATAAACTCGCGAAACTGGAAAACGACCGGCAACTCACGCTGTCCCCCGGTTTCTGGGATGATAATGCCCGTGCCACAGGCATCCTCAAAGAGATCAAGATCAACAAATACTGGACTGAGTTTTTTGATAGGGTTAATTCAACAATAGAAGATTTTGCGGTCCTTTTTGATTTCTGGAAGGAAGGGGAAGCTACCGAAGAAGAGGTGAAGGAGGTGTATGACAGGGCTGTGAAGGAAGTAGACGAACTGGAATTTAAATCAACGCTCAATGAACCTGTAGATGAATTGCCTGCTATGCTGGTTATCAACAGTGGTGCAGGCGGAACAGAGAGTCAGGACTGGGCCGAGATGCTGCTGCGTATGTATCGTATGTATGGCGAAAAGCAGGGCTGGAAAGTGAGCGAGATAGATATACAATATGGCGATGGGGCAGGCATCAAGCAGGCAACCCTTGAGTTTGATGGTGAGTTTGCCTATGGATTGCTGAAGGCCGAGAGCGGTGTTCACAGGCTGGTACGTATTTCGCCATTCGATTCAAATGCAAGGCGGCATACTTCTTTTGCATCGGTTTTTGTGTATCCGCTGATTGATGATACGATTGATATTCAGGTGAGCCCTGCAGATATTGAATGGGCTTTCTTCAGAAGTGGTGGTTCAGGTGGACAGAATGTAAACAAGGTGGAAACGGCTGTAAGGCTGAAGCATATACCCTCTGGTATAATTGTGGAGTGTCAGATAGCCCGTACACAGGGTGAGAACAGGGAAAAGGCCATGACCATGCTGAAGAGCCGCCTCTATGAGGAGGAAATGCGCAAGCGCCAGGAAGCATTGAATACAACAAACTCTGCCAAGAAGAAGATAGAGTGGGGGTCGCAGATCAGGAGCTATGTATTTCATCCTTATAAAATGATCAAAGACCACCGTACCGATTATGAGGTAGGTAATGTGCAGCCGGTGATGGATGGGGAGCTGGATGATTTTATTAAGGCGTACCTGATGTCAATGCAAACCCCTGAACCGTAAACCCCGCCTCCGCGGCGGCGGAGAGTCCTGCTTTGAGCTATTAATCTATATTTTGGATTTAGTCCTGTGATTATACATTTTTATTGAAATGATTGCAAGCTTAATTATTAATAAAAAGCTGAGGTCTTTTGATCCGGCAAAGCCCCTTTAGGGGTTTGGGGTTATTATGGTTACACCAAAAAAAGTTTTCAATTTTAAGTTGTTACGGCGGATATTCTCCTTCTCCAGGCCGTACAGGAAAACTTTGTACCTGGCTGCCGTACTGGCTGTTATACTGGCTGTAATAGCGCCCCTACGGCCCTTTCTGATCCGGATGTCGGTGGACCAATATATAGGTCATAACCTGATGAAGGGGTTGATTATGATTACGGTGTTTCAGTTCGGGATGTTACTCATTGAAAGCCTGCTGCGGTTCTGGTTTGCCTACCGCTCCAACTGGCTGGGCCAGACGGTGGTGAATGATATCCGCAACACCGTTTTTCGCAAAATACTGTTTCAGGATATTTCATTTTACGATCGCACTCCTATTGGTACACTAACCACCCGCACCATTAACGATATTGAGTCTATCAATGATATTTTCTCCGAAGGGATCATTTCAATAGTAGCGGATTGTCTCACAATTATTGCCATTATTATTATGATGCTGTTTACAGATTGGCGCATTACTCTGGCTTGTCTGGCTCCTTTTCCATTACTGATTCTGGCTACATGGTGGTTTAAAGAAGCGGTCAATAAATCTTTCCAGACGGTAAGGAATGCAGTAGCTGCGCTCAATGCATTTGTTCAGGAGCATCTTACCGGCATGTACATTGTTCAGGCTTTTGCCGCCGAGCAAAGAGAGCTGGATAAGTTCACTGCCATCAATCAACAGCACCGGGATGCCAATATCAAGGGCATTTTTGCTTATTCGGTTTTCTTTCCTGTGGTCGAGATTATACTTGCAGCAAGTACAGGTCTGCTGGTTTGGTATGGAGCGGTAAGGGTATTCAATGCCCATACATCGGTAGGAGTGATTATTTCATTTGTTCTTTACCTGAACTTGTTGTTCAGGCCGCTAAGGATGATGGCTGATAAATTCAATGTGCTCCAGATGGGTATAATTGCCGGTGAGCGGGTGTTTACCATTCTCGACAGTCAGGAGTACCTGGTCAGCAACGGATCACTAATTGCGGAGCAATTAAGAGGTGATGTAGAATTCAGGGATGTACATTTCTCCTACAAGCCCGGAGTGCCGGTGCTGAGAGGTATTTCTTTCAGAATAGAAGCCGGTAAGACTATGGCAGTAGTGGGGCATACCGGCGCCGGCAAAACATCCTTGATCAGTATTCTCAATAGGCTTTATGAAATTGAAAGCGGCAGGATTATTATTGATGGACATGAGCTGAAGGAGTATGATATTCACAGCCTGCGCAGCCATATTGGTATTGTGCTGCAGGATGTGTTTTTATTTTCTGGCACCATATCCGATAATATCACACTTCGCAACCCCGATATTCCCCGTTCAAAAGTAGAGCATGTGGCAAAAATGCTGGGCATGCACGATTTCATTATGAGGCTGCCGGGTGGTTATGATTTTGATGTAATGGAGCGGGGCAATACCTTATCGCAGGGGCAGCGGCAGTTATTATCGTTTGCGCGTGCATTGCTCTATGACCCGGCAATACTGATTCTGGATGAGGCCACCTCATCGGTAGACAGTGAGAGCGAACAACTCATTCAACATGCTATTGACACGCTTATCAAAGGCCGTACCTCCATTATTATAGCTCACCGTTTGTCCACTATCCGTAAAGCCAATGAGATAATTGTTATGGACCATGGCACTATCATTGAGCGGGGCACACACAACTCATTAATAAGCGATATGGGAGCCTATTACGAGCTATATACCGCTGTTGAAAAAACGCTGGTTGATAAGATAATATAAGCGATGGGTGCTTATACCTGCAATCGAAATAATTGCAAGCCCCCTGGTCATTTATAATGACATTATATAAGTGTTTTCTGAAGCAAAAGTGGGAAGGTAAGAAGCTGCTATTAAAAATACCTGACTTTCCGGCTACGGTTCCATGCAATTGAAGATCTCCGACCTTTGTGCATTTGATTGCTGTTTTTGCGGAATAAACTAGCCAGGCCCTTGGTAAATTTTTCGAATAATATCCAGAACATTTTTTAAACAAATAAAGATTACAAATTGGCTTACGGGTCGCTTAATTGGCCAACAAGTTAAGGCGACTATTTTGCTGTTTTACAAGAGAGTATGTTGCCAAATTAATAAGTTATTGTTAAGCCATTTATGCCGTCTTGTTAATCTTATCAGTTATCAGAATCGGCTGTTCTATAGCTTTATTTGAATTCTCAGTAATCAATATACGCTAAGCACCTGCATTGGGTTATCTTTGATCTATTATCAGCCTTTAGATGCCACAAATAAGCATTGATGAATTCATAAATTATTCTGGCAGTATGCCCATTATGGATGTTCGCAGTCCCGGAGAGTATGCTCATGCCCATATTCCAGGTGCTTATAGCCTTCCGTTGTTTACCGATGAGGAGCGGAAAGTTGTGGGAACCTTGTATAAACAGGAGGGAAGGGAACAGGCAATAAAAGCAGGGCTTGATTACTATGGGCCCAAAATGCGTCATATGGTGGAGGAGGTTGAGGGAATTCTCAGGAAATTTGAATCTCCCAATACCCAACCCCTAATTCCAAACTCTAAATTCCAAATTCCAAATTCCAACCCCCCAATCCCCAATTCCATACTGCTGCACTGTTGGCGCGGGGGCATGCGCAGCGCAGGGGTTGCCTGGTTGCTGGATCTTTACGGTTTCAAAGTTTATACACTAAGAGGTGGGTATAAGGCTTATCGAAACTGGGTTTTGGCGCAATTTGAAAAGCCTTATCCTTTCAGGATATTGGGTGGCTATACAGGTTCTGGTAAAACCGGTGTGCTGAAAGTGATGGTAAAAGCAAAACATGCTGTCATTGACCTGGAGGGGCTGGCGCATCACAAAGGATCAGCGTTTGGCGCATTAGGCGAGGCTGCTCAGCCTGGCCAGGAGCACTTTGAAAATATCCTTGCCGCTGAACTGCATAAAGTCTCCAATGAATTACCTGAAGGAAGCTGCATTTGGCTGGAGGACGAAAGCAGGAGAATAGGCAATTTGAACCTACCACCTCGGCTCTGGGAAAATATGAGGCGCTCCCCATTGTATTTTCTGGAAATACCTTTTGAAGAAAGGCTTGAATATATAGTAGCTGAATATGGGAAATTTAAAAAAGAAGAACTCATCAATTCTGTTCTTCGTATCACCAAAAGGCTCGGTAACCTGAATACAAAAAATGCAATCAACTATCTGCTGGAAGATAACCTGAAAGAAAGCTTCAGGATACTTTTAGCCTACTACGATAAATTTTACAGCAAGGATATTGATAACAGGGAAACATTAAAAGAACGGATAAATATTATACATTGCGAGCACGTAGATGCTATGGCTAATCTTAAAAATCTAATTTATAAATAAGGCTGATTATGGAAACTCAAAATGAACCAATACGGCTCACACAATATTCTCATGGCGCTGGTTGCGGCTGCAAAATTGCGCCATCAGTATTGCAGGAAATACTGAAAACCGATGTGCCTCAGCCATTCAATGGTAAGCTCCTTGTTGGCAACAGCTCAAACGATGATGCTGCTGCTTACGACCTCGGTAATGGCACAGCGCTGATATCTACTACCGATTTTTTCATGCCTATTGTTGATGATCCTTATGATTTTGGCAGGATAGCTGCTGCAAATGCAATAAGCGATGTGTATGCTATGGGAGGAAGACCCATAATGGCCATAGCCATACTTGGCTGGCCTGTAAAGAAATTGCCTGCTGCAGTAGCGGCCCGCGTGCTGGAAGGTGGCAGGGCGGTTTGCAATGAGGTAGGCATACCACTGGCGGGTGGCCACAGTATTGACACACCAGAGCCCATTTTCGGACTGGCAGTAAGCGGTCTTTGCGATATTACACACCTGAAAAGAAACAATACAGCACAAGAAGGCGATCTGCTGTTTCTCACCAAACCGCTTGGGGTTGGCATTCTCTCTACTGCCCAGAAAAGAGGCTTGCTGAAACCGGAGCATCTGGAAGTACTTTTAAAGCAACTCACGCAAATCAATAAAACCGGCGAAGCACTTGGCAAAATAGCAGGCGTTACTGCACTTACCGATGTAACAGGCTTCGGCCTGGGTGGCCACTTGGTAGAGATGGCTGAGGGCAGTGGCCTCACTGCCGAATTGTACTATTCTCAGATTAAACTCATTGAGGGAGTAAAAGAATACCTGGCATTAAATACCATCCCCGATGGCACATTCAGAAACTGGAGCAGCTATGGAAGCAAAATTAATTTTGAACCGGGTGTGAATGGCATGGAAGCATTCAACTTGCTGCCCGATGCTCAAACTAATGGCGGCTTGCTGATAGCAGTTAACCCTGCATCCGCCAGGGAGGTTGTTGATTTACTGAATCAGAATGGCCTTGCTGATTTCATATCTCCGATTGGTAAAATGATTGCTAAGCAGGAGAACGTGATAATTGTAAAACCGTAGGTGAGGTTTTGTAGTAAAGAGATAGTTAGGTATTTTTATTTCCAATAATCAGGTTTTTATGGGTAAAAAAGATGAGCGCATAGACGCTTATATTGCCAAGGCTGCTGATTTTGCTAAGCCAATTCTGATTCACCTCAGGGATATGATGCATACCCTATGCCCCGATGTTGAAGAAACATGGAAATGGAGTTTCCCTGTCTTTGTTTACAAAGGTGCCATCATGTGCAATATGGCTGCATTCAAGGCGCATTGTTCCTTCGGATTCTGGAAAGCGTCATTAATGGAGGATACCGACAAATTATTCGATCTGCAGGAACGGGACGGCATGGGCCACTTCGGGAAAATTTACAGCATCAAAGACCTGCCCAAAGACGCCATCCTTAAGAAATACATAAAGGCAGCAATGAAGCTCAACGAAGATGGTGTGAAATTGCCTGCAAAGGCTAAGGTTACCGAAGAAAAGAAAAAGGAACTTGAAGTGCCTGATTATTTTATTGCCGAACTGAAGAAAAGCAAACCTGCACAGAAGAATTTTGATGCATTCAGCTACTCCTGCAAAAAAGAATATGTGCAATGGTTTGAAGATGCCAAAACCGAAGTTACCCGCAACAAACGCATTTCTCAGGCCCTGGAATGGATCGCAGAAGGAAAAGACCGTAACTGGAAGTATAAAAATTGCTGACAGAATCCAACCGTTTACAGATTTATTTTCATCAAAAAACCTTTAATAATAATGGAAAAGAGATTCCCGATACCGCCTTTTACAATGGAGACTGCCTTGCAGAAGGTGAAGGCCGCCGAGGATGCCTGGAATACCAAAGACCCTGAGCGGGTTTCGATGGCTTACACTATAGACACTGAATGGCGCAACCGTACTGACTTTATCAATGGCCGCGAAGAGGTGAAAGCCTTTCTGAAACGCAAATGGGAGAAGGAACTCGATTACCGGCTGAAGAAAGAACTCTGGGGCTTCAGGGAAAACCGCATGGCAGTGCGGTTCGAATACGAATGGCACGATGCCGCTGGGCAATGGTACCGCAGCTATGGCAATGAAATGTGGGAATTCGATGAAAACGGCTATATGCAGAAACGTTTTGCCAGCATCAATGATCTTGCAATAAATGAAGAAGACAGAAAGTTAAGATAACTTTAGCTTGAATCGGCTATCTGATTTATATCTGAACAAAGTGCTGAAACCCATTTTCTTACCCCAAAAGTACTCCCCTTCAGGGGCAGGGGGTTAGTAGGTACTTTGCCAATTTACCATTAAATTGCACCATTATTCAATACTTATGAACAAGAAATTTTTTGCAGGCCTTATCCTGGTCTTAGGGCTGGTTGTTATTAATTCTGGTAATATTTACGCCGGCAATAAAGATAAGGCTGCTGCCAAACATCCTGTTACCATTACGGGCAATATTTCTGGTATGCCTCAGATGACTGTGGTACTGGAATTACTAAGGGCAAACGATTCTCTGAAAGTGGTAGATTCACAGCGTTCCGATGCCTCAGGGCATTTTGTTTTTACTGAGTCAATATCAGAGCCCGGATTGTACCGCATCCATTTCACGCAGGATAAATTCATACTCCTTTCCCTCGACAAAGGCAACGTAAAATTGAGTGCAGGCTGGCCTATAGTTGATTATGTTGTCACCGGGTCGCCGGCTTCTGAGCAGCTTAAATTATTTGTAGATACCGTTATTGGCTATATGACGCTTATGAATGGTAGCGCCAGAAAAATAGATTCACTCAAAGGTACCGGTAATACCGAACTGGCCAAGGACGAAGAAAGGATGAGAATGGAACTTAATTTGCAGTTCAGATCTGTTATAAAACGTTTCAGCGATGGAACACCTTATGAGCCTAATGCCATTATAGCTGCCCGTATTCTTAGTCCTCAGGAAGATATGCAATATTTTATTTCGTTCGACAAAAGCCTGGATACCCGCTACCCGGGTACCATTCTGACTAAAGAATTTCATCAGTTTGTTAACCGGCTTAAAGAAACTATGCCCGAACCTACTGAGGTAGGCGATAAAGCTCCGGATCTTACTTTGATGGACACAGCAGGCAAAAAGGTTACCCTTTCGTCCTTGCAGGGCAAGTATGTGCTGCTCGATTTCTGGGCAAGCTGGTGTGGCCCTTGCCGTGCCGAAAACCCAAATGTGCTGGCAGCTTACAAAAAATTTAAGGATAAAAACTTTACCATACTGGCTGTATCGCTCGATAATAACAAGGCTAAATGGATTGAAGCTGTGCATCACGATGCGCTTCTTTGGCGCCAGGTTAGCGACCTGATGGGATGGCAATCACCTGCAGCTGCCAAATATGCTGTACGGGGTATTCCCATGAATTTCCTCATCGACCCCAAAGGCGTAATTGTTGCTAAAAACCTGCGTGGTCCGGCACTCGAAGATAAACTGGCTGAATTGCTGAAGTGATTGGGCTCGTTTGTTTTTACTGAGTTGAGTAAATGTTTATTTAGCGGATGAATTATCCGGTCCTCTGGAATATTTTATTAAAGCAGAAACCTTAATGAGCAGTAATAATTCTGGCCGGGTATCCGATAAGGCATTGATTGGCTGTATAGTTTTCAGTATGTTCCTTTGGGGCCTCAGCTGGCCATCGGGTAAGGTGCTTACGCATTATTGCTCTGCAGTCAATTTTGCGGTTTACAGGTATATTGTTGTGGTTACAACCTTATTTTTACTCTTGTATTCCCTTAAAATAAAGATTAAGATCAGCAGTGCTGGTATACCTGCTGTGCTGGGCTCAGGCGTATTGCTGGCCATTTACAGTTATTTCTTCTTTATAGGGTTGAAGACTGGTTCGGCGGGTGCTGGTGGGGTATTGGTTACCACCTTAAACCCCATAATGGCCTATGCCATTGGCATTTTAATAAGCAGGAAACTTCCTTCCCGCAATGAGGCTGCGGGCTTGGTTCTGGGCATTGCTGCTGGTTGCTTTCTGCTCAAGGTATGGGACAATTCAGCCTCACTTTTTGAGCGGGGCAATATTTATTTTCTGCTGGCAGCATTTACCTGGGCATGTATGAGCAAGCTCACCTCAAAAGGCGCAAAATACGGATCCTCACCGGGCTTTAGCCTCTGGCAATATCTGGTTACATTGATTTGTCTGTTGCCACTTATGGATTTCCATGAGTTTGCGGCTGTAATACATATCAGCGATAGCAAGTTTTGGTGGAACATGTTCTTTAGTTCGGCTATTGTTACCTCGTTGGCCACCACGGTTTTCTTTTATGCTACTACTCGTCTTGGTGCCGAGCGGGCAGGTAGTTTTATATTGCTGGTGCCGCTTGCCGCTGCCGTTTCGGCATGGTTATTACTTGGTGAGCACATACTGCCGCATACTGCCATTGGCGGGGTTTTGGGCATGGGCGCAGTTTATATGATTAATAAAAAGAACAGAGAAGTGGTTAGCTCCCCTGTTCCGGAATAGCCGGGGGAATTGTCGCATTTTATTCAAAAATATAAAGCATTACCGGTAATGCCAATCTGGCGACGGCGCTTTGAGAATACAAATCAATGCTTTTAAGCGGCAATATAGTTGCTGGCTATGCCTGAATCCGATACTGGAATTCAATTTATAATTTGGTGAACTTTTTAAAGCCGGTATTTCCCTTTGTATCCATTATCTTAATCAGGTATTCGCCCGGATTAAGCGCAGATACATCAAGCCCATCGCTGACCATAGGTTTGGGAAGCATTAATTTCTTCCGGCCCACAATGTCGTAAATGGTAATGTAATAAATGCCTGCTGTATTATCTTCCAGGTCTATATGCAGACGGTTTGTAGCAGGGTTAGGATAAATACTTATCGCTGTTTCAGCTAAAGCGCCTGTAGTATTTACATGGGTAATACCAAAGCTGTCTACTACCAGAAACTGCGCCATCATTGCATTATCTTCATGTGCAAGCATATGGCAGTGATACATAAATGGCCATATCGGATCAGCATAATCTTCAAAACTGGTAATGAATTTTACTCTATGTGGATAATTAACCATAATTACATCTTTCCAGCCTTTCTGATAATCAGGTACCGGAACTTGATAATAATTGTGAAGAGAATCCATCGAGTCTATCTTTTCAATATGAAATTGAATATCGTGTATATGGAAAACATGGCTACTGATAAACTTACGGAATGTATTTGAATCTGTATTTGAAATCGTCCATTCTTCTGTCGACCCTAATGGAACGGTCTCATCAATGGTACCCATTTGAAACGGATTGTTGTTCAATGTGAACATTGGGGTTGTTCCTGAAGGATTATAGGTGAACTTAATGGTTTTAGGGCTTGTTGCATTTGCCGGATTAGGGAAATTATTTGCTTTAAGAGTAGTGGGTATGTTCATTATCGGAGTTGAATTGGTGGGGCCAACAACAATTTTTAATACAGGAAAATTCGTACCACCCAGCGCATCAGTAGGATTTGAACGTCCGGGAGCGCCATTAATTGAGTTAAGATTAGAATTAAGCGCATACAGCCAAAGCTCAGTACCAGGCGCATCGTGAGATAGGTCGAGCAAGATTTCATATCGCTCACCAGGTGCCATTATAAAGGGTTGACCAGGATTTATTTTTACAGTAGAATCCATTAAACCACCATCGCTTGCGATAACATAAAACGGACGATTGCCGCTACCGGAAGTCTGACCACCGGCAGAATCAGTAGTTACCCCCAGATAATACGGCCTGAATGTAGATGCATCAAGTATTCTTAACCGTACCACCTGCTTTGGCAAAGTTATCCTGGCATTGATTACGCCATTGGTTATCATATAATCGGAGTTTTCGCCGGTAACCAATTGCAGGGGTGCGGAGGTTATCCCTCCTGAAGTATCAATTTGCCGGTCGGCCAGTATCACAGGTATATCATCAACACCATAATGACGGGGAAGCGCCAATGTAGCTTCCTGCGAATCTTTTACAATAATCATGCCTGCCTGTCCCATGGTTACCAATGTATCGGTCTGGTCCATAAGGTGAGCATGGTACCAATAGGTGGCTGCATTATTCATAACAGTCCAATAGGGTTTCCAGGTTGCTCCAATGCCTATTATCTGATGTGGACCGCCATCCATTACTGCTGGCAAATGAATACCATGCCAGTGAACAGTGGTTGCTTCATTGGCCTGATTAATTACATTCATTTGAATATTATTCCCTTCGTGCATTATTAGGGTAGGGCCTAAAAGTGCATACTGGTTATAGCCATGCGTGATAGTTTGATTACCGGTAGGCAGAATTTGAGTAAACCCTTCATGTATATTCAGACTATAGTTGGTATAGCCTGTTGAGGGGTCAATTGTTGTAACTACAGTGTCTGGAATTGGTAATTGGTTATACTGCGCTTTTAAGCCGCTTACCAGGAAAATGTGGATGAATGCGAGTGTAATTAATTTTTTCATTGTTTGTGTTTGAGCATTGTTGTTTAAGTATAAAAGACCTTTTTATCATCAATAAATATTAGTACCAAAAAAAAGCGCAAGGCGCCTTTGCAAATTGCTACATTCTGAAATAAGTAAAATTCATTAACTTTTTATAGTTGGTGATTCGCAAATATAAAAAAACCAAACGAAATTAATAATTTCTTCGGGAAATACTGATTATTATCCGGTTTCGGTGGAGTTGATTGCTAAGAAACCAAGCCTTTGGGTATGTGGAGACTTGAGCAATAGGAGGTAGTCGGGATATACCCAATTTCATTTTTTAAAAAAAATTATTTTAGGCACTTAATGCAGATATTCACTTCAATGTTACCCTTGAGATAGGCTTTTGCAATAAAGCTAAGCTTCCTGTGTTTTTATCAATTAGCTATAGCACTAGCTAAGTGATGTTGATTAAATAAAGTACACCATATTGCGAAGTTATTTTTCTTTTTTACGAGGCGTAAAATCTGCGAATAGTGTACTATTTAAATTACTTTTACAACGAAGTAAAAAGGAAAAAGAACAAGTAAGATGGTGTACTTTATTTAATCAACATCACTAAGGCAAGTACGCAATACTCCCCGCTAGTTTAGCGGTAGAGCTGATTTTTGGTTTTTAGCATAAGGCTCCAGCTTCTATACCATGGTGTATCGGGGCCCAACGTTGAGTATAGTCTCTGGCTATACTAATGTGGTAGCCAGTATTATTTTTATCATTGACAGGCTACACCTAACTGGGACATACTTTCACATCTGGCTATTGCTCTTGTATTATTACCCAACTTCTTCGAACATTTTATACAATACACGTTAAACCAAATAGTGAGGCTACTTTCAAGAGTAACAAAAAAATTCTTAGTGTATAATATATACACTACAGTAAATCTCCTTTACTACAAATAAAATAATTATAAATATACATAGTGCTTATATTCAATGAGTTCAAAAACCATAGATTATTGTGCATAAAAACTAGGGAAAAGTTAGGTTATTAACAAACGCATTTATATAAAATAGGTATCTTCGCTTATCAAATATTATTGCAATAAATTGAGTTTATCTCTTTGTAACCAAACAAAAAGACCAGTTTTTATGAAAATACCCTTTACCAAACCATTCTTACTGCTTGCTGCACTCCTGCTCTCTTTTTCCATAATTACCCATGCGCAGAACTGGAATTTGGCGCTTTCTTCAAGCGACACATTCTCCTATGCCAGGGAGAATTGCAGCAAATGTGAGGCTACCGACGCGGCTGGTAATGTTTTTATACTAGCTAACGGCGCTGGTGTCAATGTTACATTTGGCTCAAAATCCATTCAAAACCCTGCCTCAGCCAATACCATGGTAGTAAAGTTTGATTCGTCCGGAAATTATATCTGGTCATGCAGTATTTATTGCAAAAGCAATTTTCTTGAAAACAAGGTTACAGGGATGTCTATTGCTACAGATGCTTCTGGTAATGTATTGGTTACCGGTTATTGTAATTCCGATACACTCATTTTTGATTCGTTAATACTGGTAAAAGGTGTCTTTTCTGTTTCTGAGGGTAATTCATTTTTAGCAAAATACGATGCATCAGGCCATGTGTTGTGGGCAAGAACTGTAAACGAGGGGAGCGCAGCAATTGACCCCATATCTGTTACAACCGATAATTCAGGTAATATTTATCTTGCTGGTGTTGGTTCAGGTTTAACGGTACCTGCCGATACCTTGATATCTGATTCAGTAAGGCTTATTTTCGGCATTGCAAGTCATGATCTTTTTTTATTAAAATACGACTCCTCCGGGCATACAATTTGGGGCCGGAAATCGGATGGTTCACCCTGCAACTTTTGTTCCTCAACAACAGACCCGGCAGGCAATACATGGCTTCTAGGACAGATGATTGACTATGTAATTTCATTTGATACATTAACGCTGGCTGGCTCTCAATTTAGCACGGTCATCGTTAAATACAATAGTTCAGGACATGCCGTATGGGGTACTACAAATTATGACCTCGGCTCATTCTATGCCCCATGGGATATTGCCGTAGACCACAATGATAATATTTACGTTACCGACCAATATTTTTTAGGTGATTCAGCCACATTCGGAACCATTGTAATAAAAGATACCGTCACCAATTACAGAGGAGAGATACTTTTGGTGAAATACGATTCTTCTGGCAGTGCCCGTTGGGTAAAGAATAGAATGGATACTAATACTAATTTCTTCAAGAGGATAGCTCTGGATAACAGTGGAAATGTTTATGTTACCGGTACCGATAGTACCAGCCGTATTTATCTTGCAAAATATGATACCGCAGGCAACAATCAGTGGATCGCCAGTGCGAATGCAGGCAGCGCATCTTTCCCGCAAACAATTGCAACTGACCCGTGGGCTAATGTGTATGTTTTAGGAGAATTTAACTGTCCGGAAATTGAATTTGGATCTATTTCATTGACTAACACTGGCCCCGGCGCCAGCACGCCTAATTTGTTTCTGGCCAGGGAAAGCGGCTATAAGCCAACTGAGGTGATAAATAAACGTCCTGCCGGTCAGGATATATTAATGTATCCCAATCCCGCCACCGATGAGGTTACGCTATCTTTTCCTGGCAATAATCACCAAATTGGTGGCGAAATATCAATAAGCAATTTGCTGGGGCAGGTGGTAAAAACCTGTAGTTATAATGCTGCCCAGGTTCAGATAAATTTAGCCAGCTTGCAATCAGGTATTTATCTGGTGAGGATAAATGGGATTGAGGTAAGGAAGCTTGTCAAGGAATAGGGGCATTTGTTATTTAATAATTGTATTGTAATCTGTTCTGGCAGGTGTTCCGAAGGGCATCTGGAAGAACACTAGTCCCAGTGTCCCGCTGTGTCTTAGTATATTCAATCAATCTCGCTTGCGTAACTGCATATATTATATTAGTAATATCTCCCAAATCCCATAACAAAATCCCACTATTTGATCACTTGCAAAAATCGAAAGGTAACTATAACCTATACCCCATTAATTACCAACCAATTAGCCCCGAAAAAAAATCTATGATAGCCTGTATACGGGCTATCATAGCCTGTATTCGGTCTATCATAGAAAGTTCTTTTTGCCAATCCAATACCTCTTCCGACCTTTGTTCCCGCCATAGCTATTTCAGCCAAGGAAGGTATTACCCGCCGCAGCTTTTTATTAGTAGTTATAGCATTTGCAACAGATAAAACGAAGGAAATAGGGAAGGCGGGTAAACCAAAAATAATGGCAGTATTCACCATTTAATCATTTGTCCTTAGCCCAAAACCATTCCCGACGATTTCGATCAATAATTTTGTTATAGAAATTATGGGAATATTTTTTTTTGGTGTTATTGACAAATATTTGGAGTTTGAGTAGGGGCAGACCAATATCTCTGCCCTGGTCGCAAGTGGTGGATAATATCGGCAGGAATTAAAAGATTAGGTATAGGCGTTTAGATCGCAATAATGTAGCTTTGCCTTATGGAGAGGCGAATTACCTTTGCAGGTGTGAATTCAATTATGTTCCACCAACG
>CAIVEH010000249.1 GCA_903904855.1 uncultured Bacteroidota bacterium
CCTTATAGTAGGTAATCATCAGCTCTTCCACTTCATTTGAGTAGAAATCTCTCATTGTAAAACCCTTTAGTTTTACAATATTACAAAATATTTTGGTGTACTTTATTTAATCGACTTTACTAAGGTATTTTAAGATTCCTTATAATAAACTGGACAATATCAATCCGGAGGTAGGGAGTTTAAATTTCAGGGAGGAAGATATAGATGATGACGCTTTGTTCTGGCTAACATCAAGGATAAAATCAATCGGCCAGCTGGATTTTGATTATACATCTATTACCGATGAAGGAATAAAGCACCTTACAAACCTGAAAACAATAAGAGAACTCAGGTTGAAAGGATGCAATATTACTGATCATTGTTTGCCTGATCTCAATAAACTGCACACATTAGAACTCCTTCATTTAGGTAACACCCTTATAAAACTGGATGATATTACACTTGTTTCATCCTTGCAAAATTTAAAACTACTGCTCCTTTCCTCGTCAGAAGATGAAGATTTGAATGAGGAAAAAGCAATTGGGTTAAAAATAGTACTGCCCGAATGTGAAATTATTATCAATCATAAATCATACGATTAATTAGTTACAACCTCCTTTAATCCCATGGTATACTATAAATATAAAAGGACTCGGGTTCAGCGTCTGGCTGCTCTCTCAATCTTAACCCTTATCTCTTTGCACACCTCCCACGCGCATAAAAATTTCCTTAAAACATAACTACTCTATTAACGCCAATGAATAGGGTATTCGCAGATGCTGATGTGGTTAGGGTATTTCCAGATATATGTATAATATCTGCTGAATGCTGGCCATAGCATAAAATCAGACCATTTAAATAGTCCATCCTTGTTTATCATAACCCTCATTATTATCTGCGTTCCTTACTTCATGTATTAATATTTCAGGCATAAGTAGGGGTTTTATTTTACTCAGTTGTCTTATAATAAACGAAGAAATTGCCGGAAGCCATTATCTTTAACCTAAGGAATCCTGAATTGCTGATGCACAATGAGCGTGGGTATATGGTAGCCAATACCGATAGTTCGGTGCTGTTTGAACGTGTTTTTAAATCTGAATTTAAGAACCTTCATAGCTATGCCTGTTCCATTCTGAAAGATGAAGTTTCCGCCGAGGAAATTGTTCAGCAGGTATTTTATAAGTTATGGGAAAAGCGCGATAATTTAAATGAATTGCAATCCATCTCTGCCTATTTATATAGGTCGGTACATAATGATTGTCTGAATTATATTAAGCATTCAAAGGTAAAAGCGGCTCATGTGGCTCATTCGGTATATACTGGTAAAGAATCAGGTATGCATGATGATCAGCTGACACTAAAGGAATTGCAATACAGAATAGATAATGCAGTAAATGACTTGCCTGAACAATGCCGGACAATATTCCAGATGAGCAGATTCGAGGATATGAAGTATAAGGATATCGCTCTGCGCCTGGGAATATCAATTAAAACTGTTGAAAACCAGATGGGTAAAGCACTCAGGACTATGCGCTCAAAACTAGCTGAATATTTACCTGTTATAGTATTGATTTTTATAAACGTGTTAAATCTGATAAAGTGAAAAAAGAACGCCAATTGTCCGACGAATTACTGGTAAAGTATCTTCTGGGTGAGGTGTCTGAAATGGAACAGAAGGAAGTGGAAAACTGGATCAGTCAAAGCTCAGTAAATAAAAACGAATTCGACACTTTCAGGCTGATATGGGAGCAGAGCAGACAAATACAGCAAACTGCTTTGTCTGATAGCGATGCTGCCTGGGTAAGATTTCAAAACCGGATTTCAGATCATAAACCAGCTCCAAAAACAATCCCGGTTCCGCAACGCAATAAATGGCTGAAGGCAGCGGCAATACTACTGTTATTTGCAGGGGCTAGCTGGTTTACCCTACATCACAATTATTTTAGCAGCAGGCAGGTGGCAGTTAATATTCAACCCGCCCAGCAGGTTAGTCCGGTTGCAGGGCCAACGCCCTCCGAATCGGTAAATCCGGTTCCGGTCAGGCCAGTTCAGGATCAGGTTACCACCATAGAAAAGGTAGAAAAACAGGTGAATAATAATAGTTTGGCTCTGGCAGGTGGTAGCCTGGCATCGCCAAAGAAAAAACACCTAAAGGGCGTAAAAAAATATGAATCAAATGGGAATGTTACCAAAACTAAAATCAACCAGTTTATCTGCAACAGTACACCTTATCCTTTTGAAATATGTATTACTCAGTCGGTGAAATGCAAAAAAAATGATCAGCCCACTGCCATATCCACGTGCAGTGTTCTGGAGCCCGATCAGTCGGGGCAGCTGAGGTACAAAGCCTTTGACAAGATCGCCAAAAACTGTAAAGCTACTATTGAGGAAATCACAATTACCAAAATTACTACCGGTGAAACAATAGTATTAAACGATCATTCAACACCAACCACAGCACAGAATTTCTTCAACCATATTACAGGGAAAAAGAAGGGCGATGTATTTGCCGGCATGTTCCACTGCGATGGAAATGAACGGATTGATGATTGCGGCCTTACATTCAACAGTAGTTTTGGATATCTAAGTCTTCAATAAAAGTTAATTATGAACTTAAAAACAGTTAAAACCACAAATTTTCTTTACTTTTAAAACCAAAAAACAAGAATTATGAAAAAAGTGTTCTTTTCGCTCCTTTGCCTGACCATAGGCACAACGTATGTGATAGCACAGGAAAACCACGCACCTGTCGCTACACCGAAAGCTAATGCAGCTCAGCCGGCAATGCCCGCTGTTCAGCCTCCGCCTCCGGCTCCTGCCGAAAAGAAGGTTGACCCGGATGCTGGTATCTTCAAATTCAAAGAAGAAACACATGATTATGGTGAAGTTCCGGAAGGCCCATTGGCTGAAACAGATTTCGAATTCAAGAATGTTGGTAAGAAACCAATCAACATTACAGAAGCGCACGGTTCTTGCGGATGTACTGTTCCTCAGTGGCCACATGAGCCAATTATGCCAGGTAAAAAAGGTGTAATCCATGTAGCTTATACTACACAGGGCCGTCAGGGTATGATCATGAAGGATGTTTCCATCAATTCAGATGCACAGCAGAGCCCGATGACATTGCACATCCGTGGTACAGTGAAACCAAAGCCAGTTGATCCGAATGCAGCTCCTCCAGTTCCTGCACAAGCTCCACCGGTAGCTCCACCACCACCACAGTCAGTTCCTGCGCATAAATAAGTAATTATACTTGCGATATTTTAACCCTGCCTAGTTATAGGCAGGGTTTTTGCATATCAGTAAATGGGATGTTACTTATTGTAAGTTTAGTATATTTACTCATTCAATGTTTTCAAATGAAATACCTGCTGCTTATATCTCTGATAGTGCTTTCATGGAATTGTATGGCACAAATTGATGATAAGGAAATAAGGCATAAGAAGAAAGATAAAGTCAAAACCTTCAGGGTGAACTATCCCGATGGCATGAAATACGTTCCTTCAGGCTCCTTCAAAATGCAGGGAAAAGGTTATAGCAGTAATGCCACCGCTGCTAATACCCGGCTCATGCAAATGACTGGATTTTATATGGATGCCACAGAAGTAACTAATGGGCAATATGGGCAATTCACAAATTGGGTAAAGGATTCTATAGCCAATACTTTGGTCGGCGATAATGTTTTAGTACCAGGTGGTTCGCAAAAGGTAGAGAAGAAAAAGATAAACTGGAATGATACCAAGGTGCAGCAACAACTCTCTTCTATATATCCGCTTGATAAAAAATCGGGTGAACGGCGGGTCGATGTCATCAAGCTGGTATACCGATATGATTTCTTTGATTATAATGCGTATAAAAGGAATACTAAAGAAAATCCGGTATTATATTTATATGGTTTAGAGGTACCTGTATATCCTGATACCTCTGTATTGGAAACCGCATATTCATACAACGATCCTATTGCCCGGCAATATTTCTCGTTCCAGAGCTTTAGTAATTACCCGGTGGTAGGGGTAAACCTGATGCAATCTATTGCCTACTGCGACTGGCGAACCAAAATGTGGAATGAGGAACACAAAGATGATGTAAATGTAATTGAAAGTTCATTCCGGATACCTACCGAGGAAGAGTGGGAATGGGCATCCAGAGGTGGAAGCAATGCAGTACCTCCGATATTACAGCCAGTTCTGGGCAAGAACGTGCCTGGTAATTTAATAAAGGAGACTAATAAAGCAGATAATGCTGCCAATGGCTATGGGCTCAGGAATATGGCTGGGCAGGTATCGGAATGGACAATATCCGGCGCACCTGATTATTATGAAGAGCAAACCAGTGTGACCGTGTTGATAAAAAAACATGATGGGACCCTGCCAACTGATGATGCGAATAGAAAAATAGTGCGTGGTGGCAACTGGCGGCACGATCACAAAGACAGGCAGGCAGGGGTGAAATTCCTGTATGCGATTGACTCCGCTTCAGCCTATATAGGATTCAGGTGCGTGTTTTCGCAGGTGTTTACCGGAACGAAGAAAGGTGGAAATTAAATATCATCCCTTCCTGCGAGCAGGTACTGAGCCGGGTGAATACTGGAAGCCTCTGTTCACCGGGGTACTTGTTGGCATTGGTTTGTATGGTACAATAGGAGAGAGCGGTTTCGCAGCTTCTGCCGGTTTTTTGTCTGTTTTCTTAACGATGGGCTGCGGGGGTGGTGGAGGCGTAATTTTGCGCAACACATTATTCATTTGCTCGGCAACATAAATATTACCTGTGGCATCGGTGGCAATACTGTAAGGGGCATTCATTTCACCTGAGAGAGCATTGCCTCCGTCGCCACTGTAGCCTGCATTACCGTTGCCCGCCATTGTGGTAATTATGCCTTTTGTAGTTATCCGGCGGATACGGTTATTGGCCTGATCGGCAATATAGAGGTCACCTCCTTTGCCGAATGCTAATCCGGTAGGCAGATTGAGCAATGCAGAAGTGTCTTCCCCGCCATCTCCTTCATATCCGGCAAGGCCTGCACCTGCTATAGTAGTTATAAATCCTGAAGGGGTTACCCTGCGTATGCGGTAGTTCCATGAGTCTGCAATATACAGGTTCCCGATACTGTCGAGAGCAAGTGCAACGGGTGTGTTCAGTTGCGCTTTGATTGCAGATCCACTATCGCCTTTGTAGCCTGCAATACCAGTGCCTGCAATAGTACTGATTAATCCATCCGGGGTAACCTTACGAATACAGTTATTACCTGCATCGGCTATGTATACATTGCCTGAGGTATCAGCTACCATTCCGGCCGGTATATTCAGTTGAGCAGTAATGGCCTTGCTGCCATCGCCGCTATAGCCTTGTTGTCCATCTCCGGCAAATGCATATATGATTCCCTGTGGTGTTATTTTACGAACACGGTTATTATACTTATCGGCTATATACAGATTGCCCCATCGGTCGGTAGCCACGCTTGTGGGTCCATTCAGCTGGGCATCGGTGGCCGGGCCGTCATCGCCCCTGCTGCCAGTGTAGTCGTTGCCAGCAATAGTTGTCATACTGCCGCCCGGCATGAATTTGCGGATGCGGTTGTTCCGGCCATCTGCTACATATATAATGCTTCCACTTACCGCTACTCCTGTCGGAGAATATAGCTGCGAGGTAATAGCCTGAGGCTCATCGCTGTAGCCGGCCTGACCGTTTCCGGCAATAGTGCTCATAGTCTGAGCAATGGAATAATTATTTAATGACAGTAGCAATAGCAAAAGTACTGATATGCAGTTCGTTTTGAGTGTAATTAGTTGAGGCATAATCGGAACTTTGAAAAGTGAAGTGCAAGTAGTATGATTAATTATGCAATTTACCTATTATTTCTTTTATAGTCAAATGCAGCCTTGTGTGAGCAATTCCCAAAATGCATTGAGCTGTCAGTATGTTTTTAAACACCGGCACACTAAAATTTCAGAATCAGGTAAACTACAATTGGTAGATTGAAATTACCCTGATGAATACCGGGCCGTGTTTTTGATTCAGTAAATGTAGATGGATTGACCGAATAGGTAGTAGTTACATCCACTGTCTGGTTCTTAGTACCTGTAGTGTAATATAAACTACCCTCTGTGCCAATCAGTATCCTTTTACCAAGGTGGTAATTTATTTTGCCAAATACACCTCCTCCAAAACTTAGTACCTTGGTTTTAGTAGTAGTTAAAGTGGTGTCGTACTGGTTAAAATTATTTACGGTGTTGTTATCATTCTGGCTGTTTATTATAAGATCGAAACCGGTTCCTGCAGTCCATTTTGGTGCTATTTCAATAACTTTTTCGATACCGGCACGGAATTGGAAATCGGTATTGTCGGTAGTAGTAAGGCTACTGGCGCCAGCCGTGGAATTTGCGGTTGCATTCAGGCCAGCCCCGAACCTTATGCCCCATCCAGTTTTGTGGTTGTTCATACTATATGTAACCAGATAAGGATTGCCTGTGCCAATGGAATTGGCGTTTGAGTTGAATAGATGCATGATTAGCTGGCCCACCTGTGCGCCTAAATAATGATCAAAGACAGGTTCATCTTTTTTGTCATTGGCAGATTGAGCCAGGCAATACTGGGAGCATAGCGATAGCATGAATATTAGTGCGGTTTTTTCATTGCATTTTATATTAGGAAATAAATTTACGATATTTATTCAGGAACGATGAAAAATAACTACCACCATCTTACTTGTTCTTTTCCAGTTTTATTTTATTGTAGAAGCAGTCTTTAAATAGTTCATTATTCGCATACCTGCCTGCGGGAAGGTTTTACGCATCATAAAAAATAAATATAACATATCAATATGGTGGAACTTATTTTTCCAACTTTCCTAATGCATTGTGTTATACTTTACTGAATAGATCTGCGATGTTATTTCCCTCTTAATGGCTTTGTGCAGTTATCTCCGAAGAATCGGGATTTTCAACTCAGTGCCGACCTATGTCGCATTGTGTAATTAAAAATATAAAGTCAATAATTTAGTAAAAAGTAGAGAATGTTTGGTAGCAATTATAAAAACAAACTCTAAATATTGATCTTCTGCAACACAAATACATTAATAAGCTATTAATAAACTATTAATATTGAAAATTACAACGCCTTAATCATCGGGAATGTTCGGTTGGGCTTCTATAATTAGAATTCCAAATAATGATCTTTTGCCGCACAAATAAATATTAGTAAATATTTAATATATTAAATTGCATCGCCTAAATCATCGAGAATGTTTGTGTTCCTGGTTGCTGAGGGGGTAAAAAGTCCTTCAATTTACTCAGGAAGAAATAATAATTGTTTCATAGTTTAATAAATTGTCAATTATCCTAATAATTTGGAACAAAGGTAAAATAAGCAGTTCGCAATTCCTAATATTTGTGCAGATTTATTTTATATTGTTGGTTATGGTGGAATTTTTGGTTCGGTAACGTGTTGTGCAGAGTCGTCCTGCCTTAAATACATATGGCTTTACAAAGGAGATGTCGGCTACAGGTGGTGTGAAAAGCGATAGCATATCCACAGCCGTATTGGTCGGGATTGCAAAACCCGGCCAGCTGGACTGCCTTGCGCGGGGTTGTTGGTGAATTCAGCGACACGAGTGTTGATTAGCGCAGGCTACTGATTATCAATTTTTTTAGAAAATGGTTGTACCGAAGGAACACGAACAACGGCGAAAATTCAGTTAGCCCCCCAATCACCACATACTCACCGTATTCGCAAAATCGTTTACCTTTTGTTCCTTTTTAGGGGCGTCAGCATCATTGGGGAAGGTAGCTGCGAGTTTCACTTTGGTTTCTGAGGCGCCGTATTGTATGCGAATAAAGACTTCCATATCCAGGTCTTGCTTATCGGTAAATGTGATGCGGTAAGTGTAGGCCATGTGATAAGGATTGTCGTCCTTCATCAGTTTGCCTACTTTATAGTGTTTTATGTCGGCCGGCTCTTTTTCTTTGGACTCATCATGCTGCTGCTCTGCAAAAGTCTTTACTGCCGAGCTATTGTGCACGGAGCTCATACGCAAGTAAAAAAAGCCATGAGCTATGGTTATCAACGCCATCCCATTTGCCGACCGGTTTATTATGCTGTCGCCGGGTGAAAAGTAGAACCCGATTTTGTATGCCGTGTCTACATAGTGATTGCCTGTAATTACCGGACCAGGTTTAATTCCGGAAATCCGCTGCCGGTCGGCCTCCTCCATACTGGCGCGCCACTTGCGGGCCAGGTCAGCATTTTCGTCGTTGGTTTGGGCAAGGCTGGGTAAAGCAGACAGGCAAAACAGCCAAACAAGCGGGTAGCGCAGGTTATGGAAAGGCGCACTTTTAGTTATTGACGTTATCAGGTAAAGCATAGGTATCAAAAGTTTGGAGCAGCAATGGGGTGCATAAAAATACTTATTAATTGGAGCATGTGCAAACACTGCCTGAATTCATCACACGCACATTACGAGTGGGGTGTGTACCCGAGTGGACCACCACGTACTGACTCTGCTCCCCAAAGGGGAACCGTCAGTTTGTCGCCCCTCAAAAAACTGGGTTGGAGTATGTTGTGCATTTCTTATTTCGTGCATTTATTTGGCAGAAAATGGGCAGGAATTTAATGGGCTTCTTGAGGTTCTTCATGAGTTTTTTCGACTTCACCATGAAAAGGGCTTCCATCGAAATGACGGCTTTGATTTCCATGCTCCCTTCGGCTATCGCTCAGGGCAGGCTCAACAGAAATCCGAGGATGAGGCGCAAACGCCCATGGGGCTTTATAGCAGTAATGAGGCTGGTACCCAATAAATATTTTAAAACGACAATTTGTGGCATGCAATTAATACTTTTTAAGGCCCATTCCCTTTCTACAACAGCACAGTGCCGGTGGTGTGGGTGATCTGGTACATTATGAAATACTGGCTATAAAAACATTTATTAAGTTTTGTTATTTAGCTTTTTTATGTATTTTTATCTTCTGTAAAAATCAGTAAACATAGTTTTATCAAAATCTATTTAAAACCCCAAAATTGTAAATATGCATATTAGAAATTTACTCAAACCAATATTGTTAGCCGGTCTTATTACCGGAATCGTCAACCAGGTTTCAGCTCAGTTAACCACCTTTGGTTATACCGGCTCTGTTCAATCGTATACTGTACCTGCCGGTGTTACCAACCTTTGTATTGATGCCCAGGGGGCAGCAGGTGGTATGGGATATGACGGCAGCGTGGCCGATAGCGGAGGCAAAGGTGGCAGAGTGGAGTGTAATCTTGCCGTGACTGCAGGGCAGGTACTCAGTATTTATGTTGGTGGAGCTGGCCTGACAGGTAGCTTCAGTACAATGGGAGTAGCAGGCGGATATAATGGCGGGGCAGCTTCGGCCTATGTTATTGCAGGCAGTGGTGGCGGCGCTACAGATATACGTATCGGTGGTACAGCTCTAACAAATAGAGTAGTTGTAGCCGGTGGCGGCGGCGGTGGTGGCAGTGGCACTCCTCCTATAGCCGGGCATGAAAGAGGCGGGAGTGGCGGTGGTCTTATTGCCGGGAATGGTTATTTTACCAATATAGATACCGGAACTTCAGTGGGCCATGGTGGCAGCCAGACAGCTGGTGGAATTGGCGGGCATTATAGTATGATTGCTCCCAATGGCACCCTGGGAACAGGCGGCACAGGCGGATCTGGCGGTTACAGCGGCGGCGGTGGCGGCGGGTACTATGGTGGCGGCGGCGGCTCTTTCTCAGGTGGTGGCGGTGGTTCATCCTATACAGATCCATTACTTGTATCCTTTTACACACATACAATGGGATACAGGGCAGGTAATGGAATACTATCAATAAATACCACTGGTTGCCTTAGCGGGATTTCTGGCACAGATACAGTTTGTGAAAGTAGCATGGCACCACTAACCAACACCTATCTTACAGGCATCTGGAGCAGCAGCAATCCATCGGTAGCCACTATCGGATCATCTTCGGGCATTATTAGTGGAGTGTCGGTTGGTTTAACTACCATATCCTATACCGATGGCAGTCATTATGTTTCGAAAAGTAAAACTGTTAAAACTTGTCCTACACTTGGTATTAGTGGCTCTACCACCTCATTTGTAGAAATCTATCCAAACCCTGCAAATGAGGCGCTTACTCTTAATACATCAGCAGCTGATTATACAAATTTCGCCATCAGCAACAGTATTGGCAAGCAATTGATTGCCGGAACTATTACTACTAAACAAATGAATATTGATATTAGTACTTTGCCATCAGGAATCTACCTTATCGACCTGAGAGGGGCTTCAGGTTCTCAGGTGCTTAAGTTTGTAAAACAGAATTAATAAATCCTGGTCAAAATACCAGTTTATATTGCAGGGGCTTTCTTAAAATTGAGATTTTGAGAAAGCCCCTTTTTTGTTTTGTCTTGTTTTGTTTCCCTCAAGATTGTAAAGTAAAAATCGGCATGTTTTCTATCTCTTATTGCGGCACTTCTCCTTTCTTCACCTGCACTGTGCCTTTGGGGTGGATGATCTTGTACCAGGTAAAGTCGCTGTTGGCTTCCATTCCATCTCCGAAGAGTATCTGTGTGGGGGTGGTGATACGGACGGGTTTTTCGGTAAAGAATTTCTGGATGCTCTGGTTCCATACCAGTTCATCGGTGTTGAGCTGCTGGCCGCTGCGGCTAACAATATGCACGCTGTCCCATACCAGCACATTGCCCTGGGCTTCGTAGTAGCGGCAAGAGTCGGCAGTGAGAACATTATCTATGCGGCCACTGTCGTCGTAAAACTCGGCTACCAGGTGGTTGTTCATATCAATGTAGGGTGGGTTAGCGCCTTCGTTGCGCACAAAATCGCGTGCCGAAACGCGCATCTTTATTTTGCCTTCTTTGCTGTAAATGAAGGTTACATCCTTCATATGATCGGCCTGGTTGCCGGATCTTGATGTGAGGGCTCTTATTTCGTTAGGGTCGTTTTTGCAGGCAGCTATTGCACAAAACAAAATACCCGGAATTATTATCCGGGCTTTTATCTTGTAATAATATGTTGTGCGGCAATTAGTCATACCTGCGTTTCACAAACCACCTGTCATTGAATGATACGCCTAGTGTATACCTGATGTAGGTCTGCTGAAGTAAGGTTCCAGTTGTGTTGCCCAGCCTGCCTATATCGAAAGCCATATGCAGATGCGATGTTGAGCGCCTTACAGGCAGACTAAGACCTGCTGTAACACCATAGTTGGGAAGCTGTGTGCCTTCAATATTGAGATAATCGGTACCGTAATAAAGCCCCCAGCGGTAAGTAACCCTTGACCAGTAATTACGGATATTGTTCAGGTCAGGTAAATATTCGCCACCAAGACTTAGCTTATAAGCCTGACTGCCCACTGCAGTATTCAAGGTTGGGTCTATTGTACTTTTATAACCACTCCATTGGGTAAAGCTGTAATCGAGGCCCACACTCCATTTGTCATTTTTTGCAAACATAACACCAATACTGTACGACATAGGCATTGTCAGTTTGCCATGCTGCTCACCTTTATTACCAATCGTATCATGCACTATAGTATCCTGAAAATTGAAGCTGGAAATCTCAAAAGCACTCAGTCTGTTGGTGAGGTTCTGTGAAAGTGCAAATGTACCACCAAGGCGGAAAGTATAATCAGAATCAAGTTTGCGTTCGTACATAACTCCTGCTTTCCAGTAGAGGCCCCCTATAAGGTTGTAATTGGCAAACTCAGTAGTATAGGCTCTGTTGTAGGTATTGCTGTCGATAGGAATAGTAGACGTTAATTGCTGAATAGTGCCAAAAACATAACCCAGGTTAAGCCCGAGGCTCAATCCTTTATACTGCCATGCACCACCAATATATGGATAATTTAATCCACCCTCGCCTCTGTACGACCGCATTAATTCACCTATTGGCGACTTAGGAGAAAACATGGTATCGACCATGGAATAATATTCATGCGAAACTGGTTTGAAACCAAAACAAAGCCCGGCATGATTACCAACCGGGAACCCAAGACTGAAATAAGATATAGTGGTAGTGCCTGTAGTATAGTTGAGGCCAGAAGATTTGATATACCTGACACTTGCAGTGGCTCCCATTTCGAAGGTAGTACGTGAAAGAAAAGAATAAGAAGCAGGATTTTCTGTATTCATTTCAAACGGGCTTTCAAAGGCAGAGGAAATATTACCCATACCCCTGAGCACAGTGTTGTTGCCATTGACGAGTTCGCCGATGCCAAATTTGGAATAAGGGTTGTTTTCCCTGCCTGAGAGGGGATCGCTTGTTGACCCTGTCTGTGCGGAAACTTTTATTCCGGTTAAAATAAGTAAAGAGAAAATTAATATTTTAACGGGGCTGAGCGACATTATAATTAAGAATTAGATTCAATCCCTTCAACAATAAGTCGGGGTCGGCAAATATCTTACTTTTAATTTTGCTCACAAAGAAAGGAGCATCTCCTCCAGTTAATATGGCGTTAAAATCAGGAAATTGAGCTTCATATGCTTTCATCATACCTTCTATTTCAGCCACCATTCCATTTACGGCGCCGCTTCTCATGCAGGTTTCGGTATCATAACCCATTAGTAAGAGGTCGCCATCAACCGGTACTTCAGGCAATTTGTCGGTAAGCGTGTGCATTGAAGTAAGCCTCATTTGCAGGCCCGGTGATATAGCTCCACCTCTGAATGTTTTATTTTTCTGCATCAGGTTGTAGGTAATGCAGGTACCCAGGCTGATAACCAGGTTATTTTTGTCGGGGAAAGCGCCATAAGCGCCGTTCACGAGGGCCAGACGGTCGGCCCCAAGTGTATCGGCTGAAAGATAGGCGTTATTGATAGGAGTGCGGGTATGCCCATCTAGCCTTACCAGGGTTTTAATATGCCCCTTTACAAGATCGGCCAGTTCATTGTCATGACTGACTACTGAACATAAAATTGCTTTAACTGGTTTATAAGTGTTCAGGATATCTGTAACTTTTTCCAGGGAAGCCTCAGGTGAAAAAGTGAATTGCTTTGACAGTTTATCGTTATCGAAAATTGCAGCTTTGATGCTGGTATTACCCCAGTCAATGCACAGATTTATGGACATAAGTCTTTGATTTTTTATGAAAGGACAGCAAATTAATAAAAATTCACCCGATAGTAGGTAATAATTTTTTCGACAGTATTCAGATAGGGGGGGTAATGATTTTTTAACTCCTGTTTTGATTGTATTTATCTGGTTTATGGTGATACAATAAGTATTCCTTACCTTTATATCTGGTAAAAACACCAATCTCCTTATTATTGGTTTGCAGACTTAAAAACATATGCTTATTATGAAAAAATCACTTAGCTCCATCTGCCTGTTTACAGGTAATTTTCTTTTCGCTCTTTTGCTGCTATCTTCAACTCTGCGGGCACAATATACACACCCTGTTCTGGGTACTCTTGCAGGTACAGGTGTAAGTGGTTATTTTGGGGATGGCGGCCCGGCTACTGCTGCAAATTTTAATTATCCACAGGGAATAGCGGTAAATAATTCCGGAGATGTGTTTATTGCCGATGAACTGAATAACAGGATAAGGAAAGTCCATGCAGGTATTATATCCACAGTGGCAGGATGTTCCTCAATAATTGACTCTTTTGCCGGTGACGGCGGGGCCGCTACTGCGGCATATCTGAATGCCCCTTTCGGGATCGCGCTTGATGCAGCTGGCAATTTATACATTGCCGATAATCAGAATTTCAGGGTACGTAAGGTAAATACATCTGGTATTATTTCTACCATAGCAGGCAACGGAATCGCAGGTTATACCGGCGATGGTTTTGCAGCTACTGCAGCAAAGATTGGTTATGTGCAGGGCATGGGCATTGATCCTTCTGGTAATTTGTATATATCAGACAACGGTAATCATGTGGTACGTAAAATAGCTACTTCTGGTATTATTACAACTTTTGCAGGTACAGGCGTTACCGGTTTCAGTGGCGATGGCGCTGCAGCTACCGATGCACAATTCAATACAACCAGAGGTATAACATCTGATGCTTCCGGAAATATCTATATAGCAGATAATGGAAACAAGCGTATTAGAATGGTAAATACATCAGGTATCATTACTACCGTTGCAGGATGTTCCGGCACTTGTCCGGGTGGACCAGCTACCGCAACTGTTATCGGCAATCCCCAGGCTGTTGCGTTTGATGCCTCTGGCAATATGTATATATCTGTTGACCATGGCGGAGGGCTGATTTATAAGGTAGATGTAGCTGGCTACCTCACCCCATTTGCAGGAGGGGGGGCAAATGATTCCATACCATTTAATAATTGTGATCCATTTGAATACATGCTGGATGGTTCACCCTATGGACCAAGCTTTATGGCCATGAACAACCATAACGAATTATTTTGCTCCATTACCGGCCAGCATACGGTAGCCGTTTTTACCAATAACCGGCCTCCGGCCTTTGCTTTTGGCCGTAATCTAAATGTTACAATATGCAACAATGTAACATTTGCTCATCTGGACTCTATCCTTGCCATTATAGATTCCGACAGAAATCAGTGGGAAAACTGGCATGTGCTGGCACCACCGGTAAACGGTTCGGCAACAATTAGCTATAATACGCCTTCAAGCGGAGATACTACTAATCCTGCAGGAGCATTTTATTTCCCTGCAACTGGTTATACTGGAACAGATTCCATTGTTGTAGCCGTTACCGATTGCATAGGCGCCTCAGATACTGCAAAGATACATATTAGTATAAACAATTGTTCATTAGGGTTGCATGCCGGTCAATGCATAGGATCTGGATTGGGAATTACAGTTTATCCGAACCCATGTCTGGGAACTTTCAGTTGCACCATACATTCCGGCACTATCCAGGATGCTAGCCTGGTAGTTACCAACGTATTAGGTCAGCAGGTAAAGTCGGTAAACATCAGCACCAATAAGCAGGAGACTATTAAAACCGATCTGCCACCCGGCGTTTATCAGCTTTCAGCCCGTACCGCTGATGGTGTATTTAATTCAACTATCTCGATAAGGTAATGAAATAATCAAACCCGAGTGATTGTAGTTACGCAAATTGATGACTTTGCGCACTAAATTGTATTTATGTTTACTTGTCAGTAATAGAATTGCGATTTGGAGTGAGACGTTTTATTGCAATATTCTATTCCCCTGTAAACAAAATATTTAAACCCTCTTCGCGCCATCTTCCCTAACTTTATCCAAAAGAAACAAATTATGATTGCATTCCTTGGAATGGGCCACCTCGGCGCCAACTTTGTAAAAGCATTATTGAAAAAAGGAGAACAGGTAAACGTTTGGAACCGTACCGCCTCTAAAGCAAAGGCCCTGGAAGCCGATGGCGCCAATGCGTACGACCATGCTGAAGATGCCGTAAGAGGCACCACAAGAATTCACCTGACACTGAAAGATGATGAAGCAGTAAATGAAATACTCGAAAAAGCCAGCACCGGCTTCGAGCCCGGAGTGATTATTATTGACCATACCACCACATCGGCCAATGGCGCTGCCGAACGCACCGAACTCTGGAAAAGCCGTGGCTATACATACCTGCATGCTCCGGTATTTATGGGGCCTCAGAATGCACTGGAGAGTACAGGCTCTATGCTTGTATCGGGCGATCAGGAACTGATCAGTATGCTGGAACCTGAACTGGCCAGGATGACCGGTAAAGTAATGAATTGCGGGCCGAAGAATAATACAGCTGCAGGCCTGAAACTGATTGGTAATTTGTTCATAATTTCCCTGACCGGCGGGCTGACAGATGCTTTATTGCTGGGTAAATCATTAGGCATTGCACCAACCGAAGTGGGTAACCTGCTCAATATGTGGAACCCAACCAATATGATCTCTTTCAGGCTGAATAAAATAACCAGCAATACCTTCGACCAGCCTACCTGGGAGCTGAACATGGCCCGCAAAGATGCCCGCCTTATGATAGAAGGCGCTGAGCAGGGCGGTAATCACCTACTGGGTATACCCGCCATAGCCGCCGAAATGGACAAATGGATAGAAAAAGGCTTCGGGCAAATGGACTGGACAGTTTTTGCAAAAGATGCGGTATAAGAATTAAAATCTTTTTGTCTTTGCCTACTCTTACTGGTACACAGGACGAAGCCCTGCTTCTTTCTGATATATTGAAGTGTCTCGCTTCCGAATAATAAATTTGCTGCACCATTTTCTTGATTCCACGTAGGGGTAGGGCTAGCCCCTGCCCAATAAATCGCCATTCAAGCCCCTCCAACAAGAGTTTTCAGCTAACAAACAGACTGACTATTCTATTAGTTGATGTAGCCTTGGGCGATAGGAATCTCTCTGGAGTGCATGAAATAATTATTTATATAGACATAATGTAGCAGTATATAATCTTCTGACTATTTTTATCGTCGTTCCTTAAATTAAATTCACTTTTTATCGAAAAGTATTTCCTGATTTTATAAAATCAAAACAGTTGTTCAGATACCTATTATTGTTGCTTTTTTTGCCATTAACTGTTTCTTCACAGGAAACTGAGAAGACCTTATTGTGGCGGATTTCCGGTAAAGGCTTAGAGCGGCCGTCCTACCTGTATGGGACAATGCACCTTAAAGACAAACGGATTTTTCATTTTGGCGATTCAATGTATGCGGCAATTGCCCATACAGAGGGATTAGCATTGGAACTGGATATGAATGAAATGGTGGGCTATTATATAAACAAGTATGTAGACCAGACGGTGTTCAAAAAGAAAATCAAAGATGTGCTCGACAATGACGATAATGTAAAATATAAGGAGCGTCTTGAAAAGAAATTCGGTAAGGACTATGATGAGATTACCACCAAAGACATCATAGATGAGAAAAACAAATGGCTTGATGAATACAGCAAGAAGGGGGAAATGACCACTTTTATAGATGCTTACCTGTGCGACCTTGCAGCAAAACAAGGTAAATGGACGGGGGGGATTGAAGATATTGAAGACCAGGTATCTTTGGTTGATGAATCAGATATTCAGGATGCGCTGGCCACAAACAATGACAAATCCGATGTGCTCAATGAATCCGCAGAGCAGATGATTGGGTATTATGTGAATGAGGACCTGCCCGCGATCAACAACATGTTTAATGGACATAAAGTTTTAAAATACAGGCTACTGACTAAGAGAAATATTAAAATGGCCAGAAGGATGGACAGCCTGATGGCTTTCAGGACAATGTTTTTTGCTGTTGGCGCTGCTCATTTGCCGGGAGATTCTGGTGTGATCAATATGCTTAGGGCAAGGGGCTTTACTGTGGATCCCGTTTTTTCGAAAAGTAAAATATACTCTAAAGACTACAAGTTTAAAGAGGTCCCCGCTTTATGGAGCGAAGTAACGGATGATCAACATTTGTATACAGTCAGCATGCCTGGCATTCCGGCCTCACTGAAATTATTCGGGCTTGTGGAATTAAAATTTATGATCCGGCTTTCGAATTTATCCGGTTTTTGTACCATGGCCGCAATAACTCCTGATGACAGTCTGTCGGCTGAAGAACATTTTAAAAATGTAGCTAAAAAGATGATTGGGAAGGAAAAGATCAGGGAACCCCAAAAAATATGGAAGGAAGGAGTTCAAGGTTTTGAGTATAGAGACTTTAGAGATAAATATTATTACAGAATTAATTTATTCAGGAAAGGTAATGCGAATTACGTTGTTTGGTTTTTTGGAAATGAAGAAAGCGATCTGACCTCACCAGAAGCTGAGCGTTTTTTTAATTCACTGAAACTAAATGAAATAAAACCTGCAGTTAATGCTAAAGTACGGTTCTCGGATTCAATGTTGGGAATAACATTCAAATCACCAGCTTTAATTGGACCCAATAAAGAAATGACCGACAAGTCGAATAAACTACCCGGCTGGGACCTGCAGTTCTGGTCAGGCCAGAACAAAGAAACCGGGTCCTATATATTTCTATTTTATAAGCAGGTAAAAGCAGGAAATACGTTAAGTAATGACAGCATACTACTGAATGGTTTTGCTGATTATTACAAAAAGGATTACAATTCAACTAGTAAATGGACTAATTTTAAAGGGTATCCTGCAATGGAAATAGAAGGGGATGTCAAAAATGCTCATACCAAAATACTTTCATTTGTAAGAGGCAATAAACAAATAGCTATAATGGTTATAGCCCAAGGCAAGGGCATAGATGCCAATGAAGAAGAAATATTCCGGAGTTTACAATTAATACCATACGGTCATTTTAGGTGGGAATTAATTAGCGACTCATTAAAGACATTCTGTACCACAGGGCCATCGCCATTTACAGCATTTGATAGAGACTCCACCAGTGATGATAGCCATACATTTTTATATTGTTTCGATTCGGGGTCGGCAACAAGCTATATGGTATATACCGACACCCTGAATAAATATTTTTGGGAGACCAATGATTCCCTCTTCCTGAAAAAGCAACTTTCTACACTCATTAGTGAAAAGGATAGCCTGATATGGGAAAGGATGACCAAAAACGGAAATGATGGATCCATCGAAGGGTTGATTCAGAAAAAACACTCACATAGATTTGAGCGTGCAAGGGTTATACTTCATGGTGATATTGCTTATATATTATATGCATTCAGTGATAGTGAGGGTCTCACATGGGAATACTCAGGAAAGTTTTACGATGATTTCTTAGCCAAATCACCTGTAGCACGCAATATTCATGAGAATAAAATGGCGATGCTCACAAAAGATTTGCAAAGCACCGACTCAGCCACTTTTCGCCAGGCGTATGGCGCACTGAGTGATCAGGAATTGACTCCCAATGATGTACAGCTACTGATGCCCATCGCTTTTAAGGAATATCCGTCATTATACCCGGGTGGCGATGATTTGGCGGCCAATCAGTTGCTGGCCAATAAAATCAGCAAAGTGGGATCTGCCGGCACTGTGGCTTATATAAAGAGCCAATACCCAAAACTGACGGGCAAGAAGGAGTCTTTGAAAAATATCGCATTAGGCATACTCGCGGATCTGGGTACCAAGGAAAGTTTCAGCGCCCTGGCTAAGCTGATTAAGGAGCAACCGCCAAAAGAAGGAAACCATTACCTGTTCGCCACCAAAATGCTAAACAAGCCAGAGTTACTAAGGGATATTTTTCCAGATATTCGTGGGCTGATTGCAGATACCGGAGTGGGCTTGGTTGTTGCCTGGCTCGGGGGAAAACTGCTTGACTCCGGTTTAATTACTATTGAAGAAGTAGCTATGTGTGAAAAAGCACTCATTGGCCTTACTTCAAAGAAAATACCTGGATTAAAGGATGAAATCTCTTATCATTTTGGATTTAAAACAGTGCTATACCTCCTGGATACACTGAATACAAAGGAGACCCGGCAATCGATAAGGGAATATACTACTGTAAAAAACAACTACCTGAAGATGAGGGCAGCATTATACCTGGCAAAAAGAAATGAGCCTGTACACGATAGCATTTGGAATGAACTGGCTGCAGGCCCGGAAACCAGATTGGAATTGTATAATAGTCTGGTGGATATAAACAAGGAATCCTTTTTTCCGGTTGCAAAACTGAACCAAAAATCATTTTCAGAATCACTGATTTATGCATCTGCTACCGATAATGAGGAAATGGAGTTTCTTTCAGAAACGCTGGTTGCAGAAGATACGGCTGAAGTAAAAGGAGTGCAATACAGGTTTTTTCTATATAAAATTACTTATGGCAACGATTCGGATAATGCTTCTTATCTGGGCGTAGCAGGTGGTTACAGTCTTACTGACCCATCAAATTTAGAAACAGAACCAAAGTATACCGGTGTATTTACTAATGAGAATTATGACGAAATCAAGGTGAAAGAGCTATTTCAAGTCTACCTCAAGATTATGGACGAAAGTGATAAATAGCAGGAATTATAAAAAGGCAGTTTCAGTGTCTTTCAAGAATCCATATTGTCGCAACCTACTTCTCCATTGTCATCCATTTTGTGCGCCTGCGGAGGCAACGCATGAGGGAAGCAAGTGATAGTCTTAAAGCAACACGATGCAGGGCATCCAAAAGCTTACTTTCTTTCGTCCCTTATAATTTGTTAAATATTCCTTTAGCCCCATATCTGTGCAATAAATACAGAAATGCTGTGTTTAAAGTAACAATCAAAATTGCACGCCACATGAAATTCTTTTCAGTAAAATCAAAAGCTCAGGCCTCAGACAAAAATATAAAAGCAAAGAAACCTGCCTGGCGCGAATGGCTCGATGCAGGCATATTCGCATTGTTTGCTGCTACCCTGATTCGGTCTTTTGCCTGTGAGGCATATACTATTCCCAGCAGTTCGATGGAAGGCACTTTGCTGGTGCATGATTACCTGTTTGTAAGCAAAATGGCCTATGGCCCGCGCATACCTATGACACCTCTGGCAGTGCCACTGGTGCATAATACATTGCCGGTTCTGGGTGGCAAATCATATAGTGAAGCAGTAAAGTGGAAGTACCACCGGCTGCCGGGTTTCGGGCATGTGGAGCACAATGATGTGGTGGTGTTTAATGGCCCTTCCGGCGATACCGCTATAGTGGAAGAACCCGAGATGGACTATTACCAGGCCTGCAGGCTATATAGCCGCGATGAGGTAAATACAAAATATACCATCGTAAGCCGGCCTGTGGATAAACGAGAAAACCTTATAAAACGCTGCATAGGCCTGCCGGGCGATGTGGTGGAAGTTAAAGATGCAATTGTGTATGTGAACGGGCAGGTGGCGCGGCAGTTTCCGCACACAAAACTTACCTATATGGTGAACACAAATGGTAAGGTTCCTGATGTGGAGGACAAAGTAGAACTGCTGCAGAGAGTAAGCAATAACCTCTATGTTTATCATATAGCTAATGACCAGTTGGATGCAGTAAAGAAAGCCACGAATGTAGTTGCTGTGAAATTATATGAAAGCGAAAAACCAGGCACAGCACCCAAAGAACCCGGAGATTGGGTTTTTCCGCAGGATACAGCCAACCATAAGTGGAACCGCGATAATTATGGCCCCATAACCATCCCCAAGGCCGGTACGACAGTTGCGCTAACCCCTCAGAATATAGCCCTGTACCGGCGAATTATAGGTAGTTATGAAGGCAACACGCTGGAAGAGAAGGATGGAAAGTTTATCATTAACGGCCTGGTAGCTACCAGCTACACTTTTAAAATGGATTACTACTGGATGATGGGCGATAACCGCCACAATTCACTGGATTCGCGCTATTGGGGTTTTGTGCCCGACGATCATATTGTAGGTAAGGCCTCATTTGTATGGATGAGTTATGGCGACGGTGGGCCAATTGCAGATATGCGGTGGGGAAGGCTGCTGCATGGTATACATTCACTGGAACAATAGGTTACCAGGTTTGTTTATGAGGTTCCACAATTTTTTTGAATGGTTGAGAATCATCCCAGGGATATGAATTATCTGTAAGGATATTGGCTTAGCGATATTATTCTTCCCTTGTTTTACCTAATTTTATTCCAGCTATTATTATTAATACCTCAATTATGGAATACCTCTTCGATAAGCCAGTGCAGGGCAGTATTGGTGTGCAGCCTTACAAAATAACTATAGCCTGGCGCAATGGCTCTTTCGTAAGTGATGAGCCTGTAAAAAGCGGCGGCCAGGATCTTGGGCCGGATCCATATACTTTGCTGCTCTCATCACTTGCTTCGTGCACACTTGCTACACTACGCATGTATATAGACAGGAAGGATTGGAAAATTGCCGATATGGAGGTGAATGTGAACATGTACCAAACTATTTTGTCGGGCAATATGGAGACGACCATAGACCGCGACATAAAATTCATAAGTCCGGTAACAGAGGAGCAAAGAAAGCGGCTGAACAATATTGCTGCCAACTGCCCGGTATCTAAAATACTGCAGGGAGATATTAAAGTAAGAACCTTCACACAAAGCGATGCCGATATTGAGAAAAAGTTGAAATATGCCAATGATGACATAGCGGTGGTTTGGAAACCCGAACTGTGCAAGCACTCAGCCAGATGTGTATCAGGTCTGCCGAAGGTATTTGATGTAAATGCCAAGCCATGGATAAATGTGGATGGCGCCAATGCTGACAAGATTGCCGAACAGGTAAGCAAGTGTCCGACCGGGGCGCTGAGTTATGAGGTTATAAAAGAAACAGGGAAGTAGGGATAAATGTGCGCATTCAATATACTGCCATACAAGATTAGAACTTTTTGAAAGTTCTAATCTATTCTAATGTCTGAATGACCAAGTTGCAATGTTGAAGAGCAGATCTTACAATTATCAGATTATCTGATTCCTCAGCAGATCTTCAAACACATCAGCCCGGCGTATTAGTTTGAATTCTCCGTCTTTATACATTAACTCGGCAGGCTTGAGCCTTGAATTGAAGTTGCTGCTCATCTCAAAACCATAAGCCCCGGCATTGTGGAAAGCGAGCAGGTCGCCTTCCCGCACTTCGTTTAGAACGCGGTCCCAGGCGAAAGTGTCGGTTTCGCAAATGTTACCTACTACAGTATAGATCCGCTTAGCGCCATCGGGGTTGGAGATATTGCTGATACGGTGGTAAGAATCATAAAACATAGGCCGTATGAGATGGTTGAAACCTGCATTAACGCCCACAAATACGGTGGCTGTTGTCTGCTTTATGACATTGGCCTTAACTATAAAATAGCCACACTCGCTTACCAGGTATTTTCCCGGCTCAAACCATATCTCTATACTGCGGTTGTATTCTTTTTCAAACTCAGCCGCTGCCAGCGCCACTTTATGGCCCAGTGTAGTTACATCGGTTTCGTGTTCATCTTCGCGGTAGGGAACCTTAAAACCGCTGCCAAGATCGATAAAATCAAGCCCTTCGAACCGCGATGCTATGCCAAACATAATATCGAGTCCGCGCAGGAAAACATCAATATCCTTGATCTCACTGCCGGTGTGCATATGCAGGCCCTGAACGTGCAGGCCGGTGGTTTTTACAATACGCTCTATATGCCTCAATTGGTGTATGGATATACCGAATTTACTGTCTATATGCCCGGTGGATATCTTATAATTGCCCCCGGCCTCTATATGCGGATTGATACGGATGCAAACCGGGTAACTACCCCCGAACTGATTGCCAAACTGCTCCAGTATAGAGATATTGTCAATATTGATTCTTACGCCTGCTTCTTTGCCTGCAAGTATCTCACTAAAGTCAACACAATTGGGTGTGAACAGTATTTCATTAGGTTTATAACCTGCCATCAGCCCAAGCTTCACTTCATTGATGCTCACGCAATCGAGGAGTGCGCCAAGGCTGTTCATATATTTCAGTATGTTTACATTGGTTAGAGCCTTACAGGCATAAAAGAAGCGGGTAGGGTGTTCCTTGAATGCCTCAGTAAGCTTGTTGTATTGCTCCTCAATTTTTCGGGTGTCATAAAGGTAAAGTGGTGTGCCAAAATCAGCAGCGGCAGTGGTCAGTTGTTCATTACTTAACGGTTCGTACATGCGGCAAAAATACTTCAATACCTCTTATTCCGAACAGACAGAAGCATTCAGACAATAAATAGGGGCTTGTTATTGCCCGTTTTTTTTGTGTTTTTGCCAATGATTATCCACTTTTGCACATTATTCGTTGGTTTGTTTTGGAGAAATGAAAGTTTGACATATCTTTAACCCTTATTATCCTGAAATTACAACCAGTCTTAAATACCAGATTATGATGCAAAAGAGGATCTTTAGTATATGCTTGGCTTTATCAATGTTCGTTTTAATCTCCGATAGCTTTGCGCAACGTGAGAAAAGCGAAATCTCAGGGGGCTTAGGTTACTACAGTATTTATTCCATGATCAACAGGGGAAATGGCTATCCTTATAGCGGTTCCAATGGCAGCTGGACATTGTCTTACAGGTATTATCTTACAAAAGATGTTACACTTGGCCTTGGAGTAGGCGCTGAAAATATCACTACATGGGGTAGTTTTGTTACCATTGCTCCTGAACTTACAGTTAGCTATCTCGATACCCGTCAGTCTACTGTAAGGGTAAGGTTATATGGTTCGGTATCATATGGTATCACCCTTTTCAATAATACTACACTTAAGCCCGACCAGGTTGATAATTCAGGCGTATGGGCAACCGGTTTCCAGGCTACGCCATTTGGTCTCCGCATAGGCAGGCAGGTGGCTTACTATTGCGAAGTTGGGGTAGGTTACAAAGGCTTGTTCAATACCGGAGTTTGCCTTCGTTTCCCTCGTATCCTTGCCCGCAACAGGCATCATATTGATGATTAATTCTGATACTGTTTAAGCATAAAGAAAATATTGGCTCCATAGGAGCCTTTTTATTTTGATTATTATTCATTCAAATCTCCCAATTGTTGAATTATCAGATTGTCAAATATCCCAATTACTTCCCCGTTATCTTATCTATTTCTGCAGCCAATATTCTGTCGGCATCAGTTACCTGGTTTCCTTTTGAGTGGGTGGTGAGCCATATTTCCACATGGTTCCAGGTATTCTTCCAGGTAGGGTGATGGTCTTGCTTTTCGGCCAGTAGGGCTACATGTGTCATAAAGGAGAATGCTTCTCCGAAATCCTTAAATTTGAAGCTGCGATACAGCATATTGTCTTTCTCTTCCCAGGCCATGGTGTTATTTTGATATTTTGGTAATGTGCAAATTCGGCAATGAAACAAAATGTTCTGCTTGCCTATAATTGCACAGATTTATTGATAAAGTTAGTCCTTATTAGAAATATGGAGTGTTAATTCGGAAATCCTTAGAGAAGGCAAGCCATGTGGAATTGGTACTAAAATGTGCGAGTGAAAAACACTTCCCACTTGCTTCTAATTTCTACTCACTTTTGCGTCAGGGGTAACGCAAATTGTTGCGTTTTATTTATTTAATTTTCATTCGCAAAGATTTCAATGAAACGTAGGTGATTCTCGCTGAATTTACTTTAGAAGAACTAAATTACTTGAAATGTATGGGCAAGCAGGAGCTAGCAGGTAATTATCATCATATCCGGAGAAGTAATCAATCAGTCAATAAAAGTCTGGAATTTATAGCCTGATAGATATCCGAAGTAGAACTGCGCCATAGCCACTTACGCTTAATAGCTTAGGAGGAGCCAGGAACAACCTTTTTTTATATTACTCCCTCATCATTTCCTCAATCACTGCGGCTATATCTTCGGCATTAGGTTTGGAGAAATAGTCGCCGTCGGTAGCGTAGGCCGGGCGGTGGGCATTGGCGGTGATGGTGCGCGGGGCAACATCGAGCCATCGGAAGCCGCCTTGTTTTTCCATTACCTGCTGGAACATATATGCACTGGCGCCACCGGGTACGTCTTCGTCGATGAATATTATTCGGTTTGTTTTTTTGAGCGACTCTACAATGATGTGGTTGATATCGAAGGGAAGGAGGGTGCGCACATCTATTACTTCACAACTAATGCCCTGCGGCTCGAGGTAATGGGTGATAGCATCTTCAATAACCCTGAGGGTTGAGCCGTAGGAAACGATGGTGATATCTGATCCCTGACGAATGACTTCGGGTATTCCAAACGGGACGGTATAGGTATCGAGGTTGGTGGGTACTTTTTCTTTAAGGCGGTAACCGTTCAGGCACTCTATAACCAGTCCGGGTTCATCGCTCTGCAGCAGGGTATTGTACATGCCGGCGGCCTGGGTCATATTGCGTGGTACGCATAGATACATACCTCTGATGGAGTTGATGATCATTCCTATAGGCGAGCCGCTGTGCCATACGCCTTCGAGGCGGTGGCCACGTGTGCGCACAATGATGGGGCATTTTTGCCCGCCACGGGTGCGGTACTGCATAGTGGCCACATCATCGCTGAGGGGCTGGAGGGCATAAAGCAGATAATCGAGATACTGGATTTCGGCAATGGGGCGGAGGCCACGCATGGCCATGCCTATACCCTGACCTATAATAGTAGCTTCGCGGATGCCGGTGTCGGTTATGCGGAGGGCGCCGTACTTGTCCTGCAGACCGGCGAAGCCCTGGTTCACATCGCCTATTTTCCCTACGTCTTCGCCAAATGCGAATACAACGGGGTTTTTGGCAAAGGTGAGATCAAAGAATTTGTTAAGGATTTCGTAGCCGTTGAGCATTGAGGTGGCGGCATCGAAAACGGGTGGCACTTCTTTCACCTTCATAGCATTGAAACGCGATTCGGAGTGGAGGTGTGAGGAGTATTTCTCTTTATTGTCGGTTTTGATATAGTTGTAAAAATTGCGAAGGGCACGTACTGCCTCACCATTTCCTGCACACAGACTAAGTACCTTGCCAACAACCTGCATTACATCTTTGCGGATAGGCTCTTTGATGGCATTGAGTTCCTTAACCATAACTGCAACAGTGGAGGCATTGTCACCGGCCTCATACACTACCTGGTTGCAGAGATTTGTGGCCTGCTGTATCTGCTCACGGATAGGCTCCAGAAAATCGGCCCAGGCCCTTTGTTTGGCTTCACGTGCTTCGTTTTTGGCTTCATCTTCAACGGCGGTAATTTCGTCGTGGGTGGCGATTTTATTGTCGGTTAGGAATTGGCGCATTTTTACAAGGCAGTCCCATTCTTTTTCCCACTCAAGGCGATCCTTTGTTTTGTAGCGCTCGTGAGAGCCGGATGTGGAATGGCCCTGCGGCTGGGTCATTTCCTGCACATGAAATATGGCCGGGATCTGGGTTTCCCGGACCCGGGCTATGCCCTGCTGAAAGGTTTGCACAAGAGATGGATAGTCCCAGCCCTTAACGGTATAAATATTGATACCTCCTTTCTTATCGTCCCACTGCATACCAGCAAGGGCATCGGACATGGAGCTTTTAGTAGTCTGGTATTTTTTAGGAACTGAGATGCCGTAACCATCGTCCCAAATGAAAATGGCAAGTGGTACCTGCAGCACTCCTGCCGCGTTGACACTCTCCCAGAAAGGCCCTTCGGATGTGGCAGCATCGCCAATTGTGCAAAAGATAACTTCGTTTCCGTGGTCGCTGAATTTCTCGAAGCCGGTTTCCAGTTCCTTTACGTTCCGGTACATTTTGGAGGCATAAGCCAGGCCTAAACCTCTTACCATCTGTCCGGCAGTGGGGGAGATATCACTGCTTGACTGTGGGGTTTTGGTGAGGTCTTTCCATTCGCCATGATCATCGAGCCAGCGGGTGCCATAGTGGCCATTCATCATCCGGCCGGCAGAGGAAGGTTCGTTTTCGATGCTCATATCTGAATAGAGCTGGGCGAAGAACTTCTGAATATCGCTCATACCTGTGGCAAACATGAGGGTCTGATCGCGGTAATAACCGGAGCGGATATCGCCGGGCTGGAAGCATTTTGCTGCTGCAACCTGCGCCAGTTCCTTACCATCGCCGAAGATACCGAACTTAGCCTTGCCGGTTAGCACTTCGCGGCGCCCGATGAGGCTGGCCTCACGGCTGGCCACCACCAGGCGGTAGTCATCGAGTACTTCTTTTTTGAACTCATCGAAGGACAATCTTGCGGACTTGGAAGCTGTGGCTGTTTGTGGCATAAGTTAGGCTTGATTCAGTATATGTACAAAGATAGGGTTTGGGAGGGAAATAGGAAATGGTGCAGGAAACAACAAAATATTTTAACCACATTCAAATAAGTAAGGGTTAATAATCTTGGAATTAAGTAGAGTAAGGTTTTTCCGATTTTATAATTTCGGTTACAGATAAAGGCGATTGAAATGAAATAAAACATATCTTGGAATCGAATCTTTAAAATCTTAAGAAATGAAAATAGGAATTTTATTTATTGTACAACTTTTATTTACTTTATATTGTACAGCTCAGCAAGATACAATAAGAGTTGAACCGATTGATTTAGGAAAACTGGAGGAAAACCCTGTAGCACTTAAAAATGCTCATGTTATTGTATGGAATGCTGCAATAAACAAAGTAAGGTCGGAATGTAACTATGTTGACGGAATGAAAAGTGGGATACAATTAGTATACAATAATAATAAGTCGGTAATGAGCGAGACTACTTATAAAAATGGTAAGAAGGATGGTACAAAAATTGTAAATTACATTGATGGGCTAATTGAAAGAAAGGAAATATTTAAGGAGGATAATTTTGTGTCTGGCAAATGTTATAACCGTAAAGGTGAAGAAATTCCTTATTTTACAGAACCTTTCAGTTATGTTGAAAGAATGCCAAGTACTGGGTATGATCTTAAACATTATTTATTTAAGAACGTAAAATATCCCCAAAGTGCCAAGGTTGCAGGTATTGAAGGAAGAGTTATGGTAGTATTTGTTGTAAAAGATGACGGTACTATTTTAAATGCATATGTGGCAAAAAGCCTTGAACCGGCCTGTGATGCTGAAGCAGTAAGAGTAGTAATGAATATGCCTGCATGGCAACCAGGCTCTAAAGATGGAAAAAATGTGAATGTATATTTTACTTTACCTATTGATTTCAAGTAGTTGCGATAGGGAAATTTTGAGATAGACAAATTCATTAATTTTCAGGCACAACCCAAGCTAAAATTTAAATTGTTTTTTGGCATCTTCCCAATCCATTAACCCAGCAGTACCATTTGCAATGTTCTTCAATTCTTCTTTACCTAATGCAACATGCCAATCAGGAATTTTATAAGCAGATTCAATTTCTACCTCATCAAACTCTTTATATTTCTTTTTCATTTTTGATGCAGGTTATTAATCATTAATGCCTTTATAACAAAGATAATATAAATGCAGATTGAAGTTTATAAAAATGAAAATCTGGAAAGAATTTTAACTTTGATTTCCTTATGTTTTAAAAGAGAAATGAAGATGCAAAGTTAACCTTGGCTACTAATGAAGATGTAACTCAAACCAAGCTGGATATGGTGAAATGGATGGTTGGATTCAAGATCGTACAAATGGCGGCTATAATTGGGCTTTATCTGAAAAAATGATCTTCCCCTGAATTACTGCTTTCATAATTTCCAAAAAACACTCCCGCTCTATCATCCTCGCCCCTAAACTCTCTAAATGAGCTGTATGTACCTGGCAGTCAATTAAGACAATACCATTTTCTTTAAGCAATTCAACCCATTTTATAAATGCGAATTTGCTGGCATTGCTTACTTTACTGAACATGCTTTCGCCAAAAAAAATCTTACCCAGCATTACGCCATACAGTCCACCAACAAGGTTGCCAGCTTGCCAGGCTTCGGCGCTGAAAGCATAGCCGAGTTCGTGCAATTGAGTATAAGCATCTATAATTTCGCTGGTGATCCAGGTGCCGGGCTGGCCTTTGCGGTATACCTGGCTGCAATTGGCAATAACTTCTTTGAAGTTGGTATTGATCTTGAATTCAAATTCATTTTTGCGGATGACTTGTTGCATACTTTTGCTCACTTTCAGCTCATCGGGGAAGAGTACAAAACGAGGATCGGGCGACCACCAAAGGGGAGGGTCTTCTTCGTTGAACCAAGGAAAGATACCGCTGCTATAGGCCAGCAGCAGTCGTTCAGGACTAAGATCACCACCGGCTGCCAGCAGGCCATCGGGCATTGCTTCTTCCACCGGCGGAAACCATAATTCATCATCGAGCAGATATACGGGCATAAAAACGATGTAAAAATAAAACTCTAAAACAATAAGATTTGACAACTTTCAAAAAGTTGTCAAATCTAAAATGTAATAAAAATTGAAACACCAAAACTATTTCATTCTCTATCTTTACCAAGGTTTTAATTTATGACTGAACGCAAACTCAATTTTGTAATACCTGCATTGTTGTTCCTGTTTATTACGGCAATGCTTCCTTACCTGCCAGGGCTGGTATTTGATAACCAGGACTGCTGGGAAGCATGGGCACATTATATCAAGGCTAATGGCTTACGGAATGCATATGGATCTACCACCGATTATATGCCGGTATACCAGTATTTTCTATGGTTTTATATCAAGGTAACAGGATCTGATCAGGCAATAACTAATCACATACCTTACTTGCGGTGTATTACATTAGGGTTTGATTTTCTTGGTATCTGGTATGTATATAAATGGATAGATAAAAAGGTGGCTTTTTATGCCTTGCTGGTAGTCTGTATCCTCAATATCAGTTATACCTACGATACAATAATATGGGGGCAGATGGATGGTACACTTTCGGCGCTCGTTTTTTTAGCTATTTATTTTGTGTGGAAAGGATCTAATTTCTGGGGTGCTTTGTTTATGGTGTTGGCATTTAATTTTAAGATACAATCAATTGTCATTATACCGGTTTGGGGGCTTTTGTTTCTTAATAATTTTCTGGAATCCAGAAGGATAAAAGATATTGCCTTACCAGTAATTGCAGCCGGTGTTTTGCAGGGATTGCTGTTTCTACCATTTACCTGGGGGCAATACAGTATTGGAAAAATATTGCATGTTATCTCAGGGTCATTCAATAAATACCATTCCATTTCGGTAAAGGCACCCAATATCTGGCATTGGCTGGTGAAAGGCAATTTATTGTATGCAGACGATACCAAAGTATGGTTAGCCGGGCTAACTTATAAGCAAATCGGGCTAATGTTGTTTTTTACAGCCTCTTTCTTTGCTTTGCTACCAATGATCCTGCTTGTAATTAAAAATATAAGGGAGACAACAAAGATAAAAATCTCCAGGGAACTGGTCTGGACTACCGGAGCAATGGTGTACTTGCTATTTTATTTTTTCAATACCGAGATACATGAACGTTATTGTCATCCTGCATTTATTTTCATTACGGCTTATACTTTTTATACCCGGGAGTACCTGGTATATATTCTATTCAGTTTTATGTATTTTATGACATTGGAATATTCTATGCACCATCTCCAATTGCCTGATTATGAGACAGTGTGGTTTAACTTTAAATTTTTAGCTGCCATTAATGTATTTATTATTTTGTATCTGTTTGTAAAGATCAGGAAATATTTTAAAATATCATTACCAATTCAGGCTGACAGATCAGGTGATTATTAAGCTAACAACTTCCCTGCGTTTCAGCTTAATAACCTATCAACTTATCAACCTATCAGCTAATCCCATTTCACTTATCAACCTTTCCCCTTACTTTTGCGCCCAATGCTATCTAAAGATATTTTATTAAAGGCATACAGGCTGATGATGACTGCCAGGTCTATGGCGGAAATCTATGATGCCAACAGGCAGATATGTAAGTACGTGCATAGCACATCAAGGGGGCATGAGGCTATTCAGCTGGCTACGGGTTTTTTACTTAAGTCATGCGATTATGTAAGCCCCTATTACCGCGACGAAAGTATGATGCTTGGTATGGGTTACCGGCCTTATGAAATGATGTTGCAATTGCTGGCAAAAGGTGGAGACCCGTTTACGGGTGGCAGGGCTTATTACAACCATCCAAATATTCGCAGAGAAGGCTTCCCGACCATAATACACCAGAGCAGCGCTACAGGGATGCAGGTGATACCTACTACAGGAGTGGCACAAGGTATACAGTACAGGGAAAAGGAAAAATTATCGGATTATAAAGTTCCCCCGGTTACTATTTGCTCACTGGGCGATGGTAGTGTTACGGAAGGGGAAGTGAGTGAAGCATTTCAGTTTGCAGTACTTAAGCAACTACCTATAATATATCTGGTACAAGATAATGACTGGGGCATATCTGTGAGCAGTGATGAGGCAAGAACGATGGATGCCTTTGAGTATGCGGCAGGCTTCAAAGGGATGGAAAGGGTGCAGGTAGATGGCAGTAACTTTACGGATGCCTTTAATACCATGGAATATACCATAAATTGGGTCAGGGAACACCGAAAGCCAATACTGGTACATGCCAGAGTACCATTGCTGGGCCATCATACATCAGGTGTGAGAAAGGAGTGGTACCGTTCGCCTGAAGACCTGGCAAAACATGCTGCTAATGATCCGGTACCCAAACTGAGAAAGCTGTTATTGCTGCAAAAAGGCATTAATGCGTCATTGCTTGATAAAATAGAAGAAGAAGAAAGGGTATATGCACAGGCTGAATTTGACCAGGCAGTTGCTGCCCCGGATCCAAACCCTGCGGGGGTGACCGATTTTGTTTATGTGCCAACACCGGTAACGGAAGAGAGAGGGGAAAGATGCCCCGAAGGGCGCGATAAGGTGGTGATGGTTGATGCAGCTCTTCACGCAGTAGAAGAATTATTGCAGGACTATCCGGAAGCTTTGTTTTATGGACAGGACGTAGGAAGAAGGTTAGGTGGGGTTTTCAGAGAAGCAGCAACACTGGCTGATAAATTTGGCGATAACCGGGTATTTAATATGGCCATACAGGAAGCCTATATAGTAGGCTCTTGCGCTGGTATGAATGCAGTGGGGCTAAAGCCGATAGTGGAGGTGCAATTTGCCGATTACATTTACCCGGGCATTAATCAACTGGTAACAGAAATCAGCAAATCGTGTTACCTGAGCTGCGGGAAATTTCCGGTATCTATGATACTCCGGGTACCAATTGGGGCTTATGGCGGGGGCGGACCATATCACAGCGGTAGCGTGGAGAGTACGCTGGCTACCATTAAAGGTATTAAGATTGCATACCCCAGCAATGCTGCAGATATAAAGGGACTGATAAAGGCAGCGTATCTGGATGGAAATCCGGTAGTGATGCTGGAACATAAGGGCCTGTACTGGAGCAAAGTGCCGGGTACAGAAGAAGCCAAAACCGTAGAACCCGACAGGGATTATGTACTGCCTTTCGGGAAGGGGAATATAGTTTTGATGGCTGATGAAGAGACGGTAGAAAATGGGGAGTCCATATGCATCATTACCTATGGCATGGGTGTGTACTGGGCGAAGAATGCAGCCAAACAATATGCAGGCCATGTGGAAATAGTAGATATCCGGACAATATATCCGCTTGATGAAGCGCTTATTTATAAAACAGTGAAGCGACATGGTAAGTGCATAGTGTTGACAGAGGAACAATTGCGGAATTCATTCTGCGAAGCAGTGGCAGGCCGAATTGCTCAAAACTGTTTTCAATACCTTGATGCAGCTGTGCAAACAATTGGTGCCCTTGACCTGCCCTGTGTGCCGATGAATGTGGGGCTGGAGGCGGCAATGCTGCCAAATGCATATAAGGTAGCTGAAAGAATAGGGGAGTTACTTAGGTGGTGAAAACCTGAATTTATATGTATTAGAAATTTGCCATTTTCTTTTTTCCATAGTTATTTCTTACTTTGGCTCTTTATTAAGTAATTCACGGGGCATGATCACTAAAATTAAAATAGCTGCATTCGGATTAATTAGCTTGCTGGCATGTAAATCTTATGCACAGGAGTGCCATAATGTATATCCTTATGTTCAGGGCATAGTGTCGGACAATAATGGCTATGACCTGTTTGGATTCATGAAAAAGAATGCAAAAGATGTGGAGGTAAAAGCCCCGAAAATAAAGGAGTATTCAGGCGATACCTGGGGATACCTGCAGATAAGGGGGGTAAAAGTGCCATCGGTAGATATTAACCGAATAGATGACAGGTGGGAGAAAAACCACCTGAGTTACAGCCAGTTTATTAATGCAACGCTTGCATTATGCAATACAAAGGATGGTATGAAAGCGACTTGGTGGACCCGCCAATGCAACAATCCTAAAGGGCCGGTTTTTAATATGAGGACCGATGAAGATGCAAAAGGTGAAGTGCCAATTGTTAAGTATACTGATATAACTAAAGAGCTGACTGAAAAGAAATTTACCCTTATTGAATACAACAATACAAATTACAACCGCCGGGATTTTGATCAGTTTGTAAAGAACTACATTACTGTAGAAAAAGGCATTATTAAGGATGCCGAGGAGTATAAATCCATTATTGAATTCTATAACAATTTCCTTAGCAAGTTTACTTACGTAGAAGATCCATTGCTGGAGGATAAGTCATTCCTGACCTTCTTTTCTACAAGCAAGAATAAATTTATGGGCTGGTTTAATATCGAGAATTCAAAACTTTCGGGCCATATTGAACCACTGGATCTGCAATTTGAAAGGGATAGGGATACTGTAGTGAACCACGTTTTCAAAAAGCTGGAACATAAGACAGTGTATGTGTATGGTGATGATGTCTTCGGTATGGAAAAAACCTTACTGAATTACGGATACGACCACCATATCAAGATGATCCGTAGAAAAACTTCGACCGATAAGAAATTCAATAAGGAGAAATAATACCTCTTAATTGTTAATCTTCCAATGTCCTGGGTTTATTCACACCCGGGACATTGTATTTATGGAAAGAGAGCAAGTGTTAATCCAATATTATCTTTTCAATCCGGTATACTTTTGAAATAAAAAGTTATACAGAAACGGTGCATAAGTTTCGTATGTACAATCTGACAGCAATGGTTGAATCTCGTTAATTTCACTGCAAACATTAACTCTGCATGAAAGTAATGATAATAATGGGTTCACAGACCGATGAGTCTGTGATGAATGAATGCGCCAAATGGCTTGCATGGTTCAATATAGAACATGTAATGGTAGTGGCGTCCGCTCACCGAAATCCTGATAAGGTTAAGGACCTGATGGTAAATGCCAAAAGCAATGGTTATGGTGTGATAATAGCTGCTGCTGGTATGGCTGCTGCCCTTCCCGGCGTTTGTTCGGCCTATACGTCATTGCCAGTATTGGGAGTTCCACTTGATGGTGGCCTGCCGGGTGGTATTGATGCATTGTACAGTATTGTTCAGATGCCTGCAGGGTTACCGGTAGGAACACTGGCTGTGGGTAAAGCCGGAGCACGAAATGCAGCTGCACTGGCTGCAAGAATATTTGCGCTTTCGGATTCTGTAATTGCTGCAAGACTGGAAGAGTTTAAGGCAAACGACTACAGGATATAATGGTAATTCTGAAAAAAACAGTTAGTAGCTCTTTATATTATCGGCATAAGGCATAGTTAAATTGGATGCGATTTTTCTTAACCAAGCTTTAATATTGACTTTGGCACGTTGTTTGTACCTTTAAATTAACCTCTTAAATTAACCCACATTGACAGAAGCTATCATTAATCTAGAAACGGTCAACCCGATTGAATTTTTCGGGGTCAACAACAGCAAGTTTGAGATACTGAAACGCAAATTCCCATTGCTCAAATTATTATCCAGGGGTACGCAGATAAAATTGTCAGGTCAGCCAGACGAAGTAAGCGCTGCCCAGGTGAAGATAGGCCAGGTGATACAATATCTGGAGCGTAACGGTCACCTGTCTGAAAACTATTTCTCAAAAATTCTTGGAGATGATGAGCAAGGTGATACAGGTAACGAAGATCCTGCCAATAACGATATTCTGGTATTTGGACCTAACGGAAGGGTAGTTAGGGCTAAGACCCAGAACCAGAAACTGATGGCCCAGGCATCTGAGAAGAATGACATCATTTTTGCAATAGGCCCGGCTGGAACCGGTAAAACATATACTGCTGTAGCGCTTGCAGTACGGGCGCTTAAAAATAAAGCTGTAAGAAAAATCATTCTTACCCGTCCGGCTGTGGAAGCAGGGGAGAGCCTTGGGTTTTTGCCCGGCGACCTGAAAGAAAAGATTGATCCTTACCTGAGGCCGCTGTATGATGCACTTGATGATATGATACCCAGCGATAAGCTGAATTATTATATGGCCAACCGCATTATTGAGATAGCACCTCTGGCCTATATGCGTGGTCGTACGCTTGATAATGCATTCATCATACTGGATGAGGCGCAAAACTCAACAGAACTGCAGTTGAAGATGTTCCTTACCCGTATTGGTTCCTCAGCCAAAGCTATTATTACCGGTGACCTCACCCAGATTGACCTGCCTAAAAATCAGAAGTCCGGATTGTTTAAAGCAACCCGGATATTGCAAGGTATTGAAGGTATAGCCCACATTACATTGGATGAAGCGGATGTGGTGCGGCACAGGCTTGTTAAGATGATTATCAGGGCATATGACAAAGACCAGGTGAGGGAGGATGAACTGGAAGAAAAGAGAGCAGCCAGAAGGGATCAGGCTACTTCCTGATTTTAGTTTTGCTGGGTGAATTTGCGGTATTTAGGCCTTAATTTATAGGAGCAGCCAAAATTGGCGAGGCCTTTGTATCCAAAGCCGAATTCGGCAAAGACTCCGAACCCATTACCGACTCTGAAACAAATCGGAGATAATTGTGCATTTAAAAAAAGCGGACTAGTGGAAGGATCATTAGTGTGAGGCGTCTGTACTTCGCTGAAATACCGGAGTCCTAACCCCATAAAGCTGTATAGCTGAAAATACTTACCAGATTCGTTTTCGGACTCATCATCACTTTCGTGGAAATACTCTCTCTTGATTTCAAAAGCAACAGTGACAACCGATGCCTTGGTGGTATAGCTGGGAAACATAAATTTGCTACCTGAATTAGTATAAGTGTAAGCCAGGCTCTGGTAGCCGGCTGTAATTCCAACTGAAAAATTATCACTGGTATACCAGCGGTATGTAGCAAAGATGTTTCCGGTATGTGCTGTCTGAGTATAAGAGCCATCTTCATATACACCATGCCCGAAAGCGGGTAGAATGTATTCTGTTCCTGATATCAAGCCATAGCTGATGGCTATTTCCTTATCTCCTTTTAAAGATTGAGCAAATAAATTTGATGTAAACTGGCTGGTAAAGCAAAAGAATATAATAGAATATATTAGGGGCCTAAAAGTAATTGCAGACATTTTATTATCACCTTGGTAATTACCGCCAAAATACAATAATTGTTGAAAATTTAATGAAGAATTATTATTGGACATTGTTGCAAAATGAGATGATTTAATTCAACAATTGATTTTGCAATTCCTTTGCCATATTAACAGATACGGGTGTATTCATCGCCAGTAGTTGTTCAATCATTTTTTCTCTATTTACCTTGGTGAATCTATCCTTTACTTTCGTCATTTTTTTCCTACCTGGGTCCACATTGTCAAACATTTCACGGATAGAATCATTAACTACAATATCCATAACGAGATGTACCCTGTCAGTTAATCCGAAATTGTTGATGCGGTGCGGCAGGTCGAAATTCATATACCAGCATTCACCTGCTTTCATGTCTACCCGCTCATTATCAATATAAAATTCCACCTGTGGGTTAGTAATTATTGGCACATGAATACGTGCTTCACCTTCTTCAAAACCCAATTCCCTGTCGCGGTGTTCTTTTATGATAGCGCCAGGCTTAAGGTTGAGCAGACGGGTGGCTTTATGTTCGCAGGCGAATTGTTGATTGATGCTTTTCATGTAGGGGCATTGGTCCATCAGTATGGTATCCATAAATGCGGTGCCATTCCTGTTGTCGGCGAAAAGATTGGTCAGACTTCCATTTATTGATCTCAGTGGTAATGCGCTCCAATCGCCTTCATAGTCGTTGGTATTGTAGTGTCTTACCCATTGCTCATTCAGGGCGCTGAGTTCGGCCTGGAGTTTTTCGGCAGAAAAAGTAAATGGAAGCTGAAGGTATTTTATGATTGTTTTCATAGGGTTAATGTTACAAAATTTTCCGGATTTTTTAACGTCTAAAGTCGTTCTGCTAACCTGATCCCCGATTGAACATCTTCTCCAGCATTGAATACAATTCCGGGTGATGCTCTTTCAGCTTATCTGGCTTCTCGAAAAAATATTCCGAAATCACAGCAAAAAACTCGGCATCATTAGTAGCGCCATAGCTGTCGATATCTGAGTGGCTTGTGGCGCGCATATGTTGAATGGTTTTGTGAATCTGGCTGGCCCAGGGCAAAACCTCAGGGCGGGTGAGCAGGTATTCGGGAATGCCATCAGTCGCACCATCGGCCTTATCTAACAGGTGTGCAAATTCGTGAATTGCGGTGTTACGGCCGTCAGTGGGGTTATTAAATGAGGAGCGGAGAGAAGGCTTTGAAAGCAGCATTTCGTGATGCAGTGCGCCATCGCCCACCATGCCCAGTACATTTCTGCCTTCGCCTTCGGTTTCGAAATTTTTGCTGAAGGTGCCTTTGTACAACAGTACCTCTGAAATGTTATTGTACTTCCAATCGGGGAACGGGAAAATGAGTATTATGGCACTAGCGGCTACAAGGATGCGGTCCAGATCTTCGATCTCCACATCTATGCCGCGAATACTGGTATGCTCTATGAAGTCCTTTACACGGGTTTCAAATGCCAGTTTGTCTTGGAGTTGGAGGTTTTGGTAAAAAGAAACATTGTCTTCCAGCAGCTGGCTCGTTGTGTCAGGAGCCTTATATTTAAGGGTACGTCCTTTATGATCGTAATAAATAAATGCACCAATTGCCATTGCAATAATCAGAATTATCAAGCCTGCCATGTTAGTAAAGTTAAGTGATATGAATCAATTAAAATACCATGCTGCTTATGGCATTGTAAAGATTGGTAACTATATAACTCATGCGTGCATAATCGAGGGTGTCGGGGGTATCGGTTGCCTCGTGATAATTGGCGTTTCTGTAAAATGCAGTATCTATAATCATAAGGGCATCCCAGCCATAGGCCCAGTAATTGAGGTGGTCGGAAAAGTCAATACCGGGTAGCCATTTGGGTGCCTTAAATACTTTTGTAACTATGTTACCTCCATGTTTGAACCGGTGTGTAAATCTGCGAGTGAATTTCCCGCCTTTCAGTTTTCTTGCAACAGTAATAAAGTTTCCCCTGGAGCCATAAAACCACTTTAAAAAGCCAACAGGATAATGCTGAGTATGGCGGGCATCTTTGTAAAAACCGATCATTTCGATGCTGATCATACCTGCAACATTCACATTGTTGTCGGATAGCGCTTTGGCATGAACTGCGCTCCCCATATTCTGCGTCCGGAAAGATGGTGGCTCCTCAAGCGTATATGCTACAAGATCAATTCTGTATTTCCAGTTAGTGGTTGGCTCAAGTGATAATAACCGGGCTAATTCAAGTAGGGCAGCGATGCCACTTGCATTATCATCTGCGCCTTTCTGATTATCGCATACATCATAATGTGCCCCAATAATTATCCGGGGAGCATCAGCAGGTCCAAATGAAGCAATAATATTTGAGTATGTTTTGCCTTTAACGGTATATGACTGCCTGGCAATAGTCTGGCCGGTTGCCCGTTCCAGTTCGTTGAAAATATAGGATGCAGTAATGTTTAATGCATTTGTGTCGTAAAAATTTCTGTATCCCTTACTTCCGGTTATCTGATAAACGTGCGTTTTCAAAATGGCTGAATCAGCTACAGGTTCACCATTTTTAGCGCTGCTGATTATTGAGGGTAATAACAGCAGCAGGAGTAGTTTTTTCATTTGGGTCAGTATCTGCAACCTATAAATACCTATCTGTGATTATTCTCAACCGCCAGAACGGTGCGGAGGTTGAGGTCGTGGGCGGCGCGCATTACGGCTACTATGTTGTCGGCAGTGGCTTGCTTGTCGGCATTTATAACAACAGTTGGCTCGGCATCCTGCGATTTGGCTATGGCGCGGGAAATCCAGGGCTTGAGGGAATCTTCGGGAACAGATGTTGTACCTACAAAAAACTCCTGTTTGTCGTTGATTGATACAACAACAGTCTGCTTGGCCTTGGTATCGCTTTTGGCTTTGGGGATACTGAGCTTAACCACATTGGGGTTGGCCAATGTGGATATGATCAGGAAGAATAAAAGCAGGATAAACAGGATATCATTCAATGCTGAAGCGTGCCCTGCCTGATCGTGCTGTGATCGTCTTTTTATTTTCATGTGGGGCGCTTAATGATGTGTATCCTGAATAATATCCAAAAATTCAACTGATGCCGCTTCCATGCGGTTTACGTTTTTATTGATTTGTGCAATTAGGTATGCATTGCCCATATAGGCTAGCAATCCTATTATCAGGCCGGTAGCAGAGGTTACCATCTTAGTATAAATACCACCTGCAATTGTCTCCAGTGAAAAACCCTGGTGCTGCACATTGAAAAACAGTATGATCATACCGGCAATGGTTCCCAGGAAACCCAGTATAGGGGCTATGCCGGAAATGGATGAAATGATGGACAGGTTTTTTTCCAACTGGTAGACCTCTAGGCTACCTTCATTTTCCATCGATTTTTCGATAATTTCAATGGGTTTATCCATGCGGGTTACACCTTTTTCTATGATCCGGCCAACGGGATTATTCAGTTCTTTGCAGATAGCTATTGCCTTTTCTTTATTGCGCGATTCGATCTGCTCCCTGATGCGTTTCATAAACGACCGGTCGATAACCGATGCTTTACGGATAAATAACAGCCGCTCAACAAATACATAAACCAATATTAAGGAGCAGAGCAGCAAAGGAATCATCAAAACGCCACCCTCGCTTAATAAATGCAACAGTGAAATTTTTTCGATGGTTGTTGCTGCCTCCTGCTGTGCTGCAGTTACCAGGCTATCGGCCGTTGCAGGGGTGGCATGAGCCTGAAGGAATAAAGTTGTTAAGAAAGTCATGAGTGGAATTTGGATAAACAAATGTAACTAAATAACCTCAACCCCTAAAGGTGCTATCTTATAAATTTATAGAAATGCTAACGTTTGAATAGGGTAGAGCTGCTGGGTTTAGGCTATCTGTATGAATAATTTTTTTTTGAAAATTGTATTCTACTAATTTGTAATGTACTTATGAGAGCGAGAATTGTTTTAAACTTGTTTTTGTCCAGCCATTATTTTAATTTTTTGAAGGGAATATCCTGAATTCGAATTGAAATACTGTTTTTAATAGGTCTGAATGTTTAATCTGCATCTGAGTTTTCAGCCTCCCCCCTTTAATCATAAACATCTTTTTTGTTGCCTGCAGCAAGAATCAGCACCGTGAGCATCCGGTCGTTTATATCATAGATTATTCGATAATCACCCTGACGTATCCTATAGCCAACCCTGCCCCTCATCTTTTTACAGCCTGCAGGTCTTGGATTTTGGGCTAAGCCAAGAATACAATTTCTGACTCGCGTATAATCAGGCTCAGGAATTTTTTCCAGTTGTTTTTCAACCTGCTTTTCAATAAGCAACCGGTACATCAGTTATGTTTTCGTTTTTGCTCTATCGCTTTAAACATATCCTCTGCAGGTACAAACTCCATTTTTCTGGCTTTAACTTTATCATAAGCTTTAATGCAAGCATATTCATCCAGGTCATCCAGCATTTTTTCGTAATCTTTTACAGATAGTATGACACCTACTTTTTTACCTCCTGCATCGGTAATAAATTGATTTTTAGTTATCATTTTTTCAATATTATTGCTCACTCAAAGATAAGCTTTTCATTAATGTCGAGCTAACGCAATTAATTTGTATCCATTTAAAGTTAACAACCTGTGCGTAAAAATGTATGACATTGGTCATTGAGGTTAGGATTTAACTTTTCAGGTAGTATCTTTGCAGCGCATTTCTAAAAAGTTACTAAATTCAGCCGGATCGTATGAACTGGAAAGATTATTTCAGCACTTCTATAGGTAAGAAAATTTTGGTAGGCGCTACAGGTTTATTTCTTATTATTTTTCTGGTAGTTCATTGCTATGTAAATGCAATGATTTTCTGGCCCGATAATGGCAAACATTTTACCGATGCTGCGGCATTTATGGGAGGTAATCCTGCCATCAGGATAGTGGAAATCGGACTCTTTGCTGGATTCGCTGTGCATATCATCATGAGTCTGATGCTGTGGAGCCAGAATGCAAAACGCCGGACAGTAGGTTATGAAGTAAAAGCCGGAAACAAAACCAGTAAATGGTATAGCCGCTCAATGGGGCTGCTGGGTACCTTGATACTGATGTTCCTGATATTGCACCTTTATCATTTCTGGGCACCAAACCGCTATGGGCAGTTTTTTGACCCGACCTGGACTGAGGGTGGATTGTATAAAAACATGCTGATTACCTTTTACCCGCCATGGGTTGTTGCAGTATATCTGTTGGGTTGCTTCTCGCTTGCATGGCATCTGATGCATGGCGTTAAAAGCAGTATGCAAACATTCGGACTGGCTACACACCGTTATAAAGGCTTTATCAGCTCGGTAGGCGCTGCATTTGCAATTATTATACCTCTGCTGTTTGCGACCATGCCATTATATCTTCATTTCCTTGGCCATATGGCCAGGTAATGATGCTGCAAAATCAGGAAGAAAGAAATTTTGATTTACAATAAATAATTCCAATAAGCGTACAAGAATCCAGTATATGGCACTTAATTCTAAAATACCTGCAGGACCGATAGCCGAAAAATGGAAGACATATAAATCGACCTGCAAACTGGTTAACCCTGCCAATAAACGCCAGCTAGAGATAATAGTAGTAGGCACCGGTCTTGCCGGCGCTTCTGCGGCAGCATCGCTTGGCGAAATGGGTTATAAAGTTAAAGCATTCTGTTTTCAGGACAGCCCACGCCGCGCGCATTCCATTGCCGCGCAGGGGGGGATAAATGCAGCTAAGAATTACCAGAATGACGGAGACAGCACTTACCGCCTTTTTTATGATACCATAAAGGGTGGCGACTACCGTGCACGTGAAGGTAATGTACATCGCCTGGCAGAGGTGAGCGCTAATATTATAGATCAGTGCGTGGCACAGGGGGTTCCTTTTGCCCGTGAATATGGAGGCTTGCTGAGCAACCGTTCGTTTGGTGGTACACAGGTGCAGCGTACTTTTTATGCTGCAGGACAGACAGGGCAGCAGTTGCTTATTGGCGCTTACCAGGGGCTTGAAAGGCAGATATCGTTGGGTACTGTGACTATGTACAACCGCCACGAGATGCTGGAAGTGGTGAAAATTGATGGCAAAGCACGTGGTATTATAGCCCGTGATCTGGTAACAGGGGAGTTGGAGCGTCATTTCGGTCATGCCGTTTTGTTGTGTACTGGTGGCTATGGTAATGTGTTTTACTTATCGACCAATGCGATGGGCAGTAATGCCACCGCAGTATGGAAGGCTCATAAGCAAGGCGCTTATTTTGGCAATCCATGCTTTACCCAGATTCACCCAACATGTATTCCTGTAAGCGGTGACCACCAATCGAAACTGACATTGATGTCGGAATCACTGAGAAATGATGGTCGGATCTGGGTGCCTAAAAAACAAAATGATACCCGTAAAGCATCGGATATACCAGAAGATGAGCGTGATTACTACCTGGAAAGAAGGTATCCTGCTTTTGGTAACCTGGTTCCACGAGATGTGGCCAGCCGTGCAGCTAAAGAGCGTTGCGATGCAGGCTATGGCGTAGGGTCATCGAAAATGGCAGTATACCTCGATTTTGCATCAGCTATAGATCGTTATGGCCATGTGGAAGCTCACAAAAATGGTAATCCGACTGCAGATAAAGCAACTATTTATGCATTGGGAAAAGATGTTGTGAAAGAAAAATACGGCAACCTTTTCGAGATGTATGAAAAGATAACCGGCGAGAACCCATACGAAATACCGATGAGGATATATCCGGCTGTACACTATACAATGGGAGGCCTTTGGGTTGATTATGAACTAATGACAAATATACCCGGTCTGTACGCACTGGGTGAAGCTAACTTCAGCGACCATGGCGCTAACCGTCTCGGTGCATCAGCATTGATGCAGGGGCTTGCTGATGGGTATTTTGTGATACCTTATACTCTGGGTAACAACCTCGCTGATGATATTCGCACTAAATCTATACCAACCGACCATCCGGCATTTGTAGCTGCTGAAAAAGAAGTTAGTGATAGGATCAACAAGCTGATGGGCATTAAGGGTAAGCAGAGTGTAGAAAGTTTCCACAAACGCCTGGGTAAAATAATGTGGGAAAAGTGCGGAATGGGTCGTACTGCAAAGGGACTAACAGAAGCTATTGAAGAAATTAAGGCTTTACGTAAAGAATTCTGGAGTAATGTGTTTATACCCGGGGAAATCAAAGAATTCAATACCGAACTGGATAAAGCTGGGCGTGTTGCTGACTTCCTTGAGCTTGGCGAACTGATGTGTATGGATGCACTGAACCGCAAGGAAAGCTGCGGCGGCCATTTCCGTGAAGAGTCGCAAACTGAAGAAGGAGAAGCATTGAGGGACGATGAAAACTTTATGTATGTAGCGGCATGGGAATTTAAGGGTGAGAGTAAGTTTGAAATGCACAAAGAGGATCTGGTTTACGAAGTTGTTCATCCTAGTGCTAGGAGCTACAAATAAAATTTAATCAAAGAGATTGTCTGAAAAGCTAATTGTAAAGAATTTCGGCCCGATTAAACACGTTGAACTTGACATTAAAAAGGTAAATGTTTTAATTGGTGAACAAGGCACTGGGAAAAGTGCCTTGGTTAGGCTTTTACATTTATTTCATAATCAATCATTTTTATTTGAAGACCCATATAAGTTTTTGGATATTTTTGATTTTCCTTTTAAGAAAAATACAATTTTAGAATATCATTCTGAAAATTATTTTATTTCCTACAATGAAGGCAAATTCAACATTAGATATAAAGGACAACACCTTGAAATTTTGGAAAAAATTTTAGTTTTAAGTAATAAATACCTTCTTGAACATGATTTTAAAGTTGAAAATGAATATAATTCCTTAAATGATTGGTATTTAAATAACATTGGATTAAGTGTTTATATCCCAGCTGAAAGAATAATTCTTCCTATAATATATAAAATCCCGCGAATACCAAACGCTCCATACATTGATTATTTAGGCATAACTTATAATCAGGCACGATACAAAATTAAAGAGTTGGATATTCCATATCTTAATCAAGTTAAGTATAAATTAGAAGGTGATGATGATAAAATAGTCTTAAATAATGAAACAATATTTCTTCATCAGACATCCAGTGGTTTTCAGGCATCCATTCCTTTGGCTATTATCGTTGAATCTTTTACAAGTCGTAAGGAAAGGTTCAGATTTATTATTGAAGAGCCGGAACTAAACTTATTCCCTGCTACACAGAATGAATTGATGAAGTATTTGATTGAAAAAACTAGTCAAGAGAAGAATGGATTGTTTTTAGCTACTCATAGCCCTTACATACTTACATCCATTAACAACATGATTTTTGCCGAGCAGGTAGGAAAATTGGATCATGAAAAGACAGCAGGTATAATTGAAGAAAAATATTGGCTGAATTCAAATGATGTCTCCGCCTACCTGTTGAGGTATGATGAAGAAGCAGGAGGGATCATTCAGGAGAATATAATGGACGATGAAGTGCAGCAAATAAAGGCAGAAAAGATTGATGAAATATCGCGGCAATTTAACAGGGAATATGATGAAATGCTTGACATAAAATATCCGGTAAGTAATGAAGGATAGACTTAAGGGCTGCGAAAAATACAGAGATAACCGTTCTAACCCTTCAGTAACTGAAAAAGGAAAAACTTTTCAGTTAGACAATAAAAGCAGATTAGAAGTAGGTTGTATAAGAATTGATGATTGTGTTTTTAAAGGGAGAGATGGTATTAAATGTGATTTTTTATTTGAGGTGGAATCAAAGAGAAAATTATTTTATGTTGAGCTAAAAGGGTCAGATATTTTAAAAGCTATAAGCCAGATATATGAAACGCTGAAACAAACAAAATCAGTTTATCCGGGTTGGGTTTATGAAGCAAGGGTAATTGCAAGCGGAAAAATTCCGCCGCAAATATCAGACAGAAGGGAGTTTGAAAATTTAAGGCGTATTTGCAATGGTGGGAAATTAACGATCCACCACAAAAATTTATATATAGAACCATTATAAAGGGACAATATGCAACACTACAATATGAATCTCACTCTCAAGGTGTGGAAACAAAAAAACTGCAAAGAGAAGGGCAAATTTGAAACCTATCCGGTTTCTAATATTTCATCTGAGATGTCTTTTCTGGAGATGTTTGATGTGCTCAATGAACGCCTGGTAGCAGAGGGCAAGGAGCCAATTGCTTTCGATCACGATTGCCGTGAGGGGATCTGTGGTATGTGCAGTATGTACATTAATGGCCGTCCCCACGGTCCTTGGCATCAGACCACTACCTGCCAGCTCCATATGCGCGAGTATAAGGATGGCGATACTATTGTGGTTGAGCCATGGCGCGCTAATTCATTCCCGGTTATTAAAGATCTGGTGGTCGACCGTACTGCCTTCGACCGCATTATAGCTGCCGGCGGCTACATTTCAGTAAATACAGGTAATGCTGTTGATGCCAATTCATTGCCTATTGAGAAGCAAAAAGCTGATGAATCATTTGCTGCAGCAAGTTGTATTGGTTGCGGTGCCTGTGTGGCAGCTTGCCCTAACGCTTCTGCAATGTTGTTTGTTTCGGCAAAAGTTTCTCATCTGGCATTATTGCCACAAGGCGACCCGGAGCGTAAGGTTAGGGCTGTAAATATGGTGAAACAAATGGATACCGAAGGTTTCGGCAGCTGTACCAATATTGGTGCTTGCGAGGCTGAATGCCCTAAAGGAATTTCGCTTGAAAATATTGCACGCCTGAATCGCGAATATATCGGAGCAGTTTTTTCCGGCAGTATTGAAGGTTAAATATAACTCCTTATTATTTTTTTTGAAAGGCTGTCTTATTCAGATAGCCTTTCGTTATTTTGTAGCATGTTCAGGAAACTTCTTTTTGTACTCATACTAATTACAGTCTTTTCTCCTGTTATTGCCCAGCATAGTAATCGCTTACGCATAAGTCTGATAACATGCGGGCCGGGTGATGAAGAAGTATGGGAGGTATTCGGACATACCGGAGTCAGGGTTGTAGACAGCGATGCGCATACCGACAGGGTATTTAATTATGGTACATTCGATTTCGGGCCCGATTTCGAACTCCAGTTTATGAGGGGGAAGTTGCTCTACTCTGTTGCTGTTGAAGATTTCAGTGGGTTTATGCAGGTGTATGTGCAGGCTAACAGAAGTGTGGAAGAACAGGTTTTACTACTTGATACACTTCAGAAAGAGCATTTTTATGAGTTTCTTCTCTGGAATGCGGAACCAGAAAACAGGTACTATAAGTACGATCAGTTTTTCAATAATTGTGCAACCCAGATACGCGATATTTTCCCTAAACCACAGGTGTTTGGCAAGGCGTTTCAATTTGGTAAGGCTATACAACCGGAAGTCAGGTTATCCTTCAGAGATATTATCAACAGCTATTTTTACCGCGACCACTGGACCAGACTTGGTGTAAATATACTGCTGGGAAGCAGGATAGACCAGGTAATGAGCAATACAGACATTATGTTTCTGCCCGACTATCTGAGAGATGGCATCAAGGGTGCAACGGTAAAAGGCCGCAGAATATCGACCGATCCTCAACTCATATTGCCTGGCAGCAAGATGGGGCCTGCCGGGTTAAACGGACCATTTTTGATAACCCTATTTGTGGCGCTGATTACCATAGCCGGCCTTTCGGTTAAAAAATTGCGATTGCTGGGCAGAATCATGAGTACATTATTATTAATTGTTACGGGCTTATTGGGCATCCTGATTCTTGGAATGTGGTTTGGAACCGATCATCAGGGGTGCGCCGATAACTTCAATCTTTTGTGGTGCCTGCCAACAAACCTGATTATTGCTTTTATCAAACCAAAGGGTAGGGGGCGATATGCGATAGTCTGTATCATACTGCTTATACTATCATTAATACTGCATATTTTCAAAGTACAGGGTCTAACCATCCTGGAGTTATCGCCTTTGTTCCTTGCGCTGCTCTTCATATATGGCTCGGTTTACAGAAGCAGCAAAATAAAAACCAAATCTGCCAATGCCTGAAATCAGCACACCGGTTTGTAAGGGTTTATTCTATCGTAAAATGGGAAATGGCCCGGTATTGATCTTAATACATGGATTCCCATCAGATGGAACTGTCTGGAGCCAAATTCAGCAAGAACTTTCTGAATCATTTACCCTGCTTATCCCTGACTTGCCAGGAAGCGGTAGCAGCCATTTGGAGGGTATTGCCGACATTGGTTATATGACCGATTGTATTAAGGCATTAATGGGAGCAGAAGGCATAAAAAAGGCTGTTATAGCCGGTCATTCGATGGGTGGCTATGTGGGGTGCGAATTTGCAGTCCGTTATCCGGATTTGGTTGCCGGATTATCGCTTATTCATTCCGTTCCTGTAGCAGATGATGAAGAAAAGAAAAATCTCCGGTTAAAATCTATCGAACTTATACGAAAAGGAGGGAAATCTACGTTTATCAGGCAGCTGATACCTAATCTGTTTTCAAATAACTTTAAACAAACTAACCCGGCTGTTGTTGAATCTCAGGTTAAATTGGCGCTTGAGCTGGATGACAAGAGTCTGATAAATTTTTATTATGCAATGATTGGCAGAAGGGACAACAGGAGTGCTTTGATCGATTCTGGATTCCCGATTCAATGGATAATAGGGATGGATGATAATGTTATTTTTTATAAAAAAATATTAGAACTTTGCTATAAATCTCAAATTAACTTCGTAACTTTTAAAAATAATTGTGGACATATGTCAATGCTGGAAACCCCCGCATCATTAATTACAGACTTAAAAGAATTTACAGAATATTGTTTTCACTATGATCCGCATGTATGAATAAAACCTTATCAGCCATAATATTATCCATATTGTCCCTGACATTTTACCGGGCAGATGGATCACATATTGTTGGCGGAGAGGTAACTTATCAATTCCTTTACGATAGTATTGGTGCAGGAACACATCTGAACTACTATATGTACAAGGTAAATGTTATAATTTATGAAGATTGCCTGAATGGGCAGCCTCTTGCCATTCAGGAGGACAACCCGGCCTGGGTATCTGTATACTATGGCAATGGTGCTGTTTTTGAGTTGGATACTGGCGATAACCCTAATGGTAAAGGTATCCAATTTGCATCCTCAATTTCAGTGCCTGCTAATTTCAGTAATGCATGTATTACCAAGATTCCGGCTACCTGCCTGCTTAAAAAGACGTTCACGAAAATTTATACCTTGCCTGCAAGTTCCTCCGGTTATGTTGTATCCTATCAGCGGTGCTGCCGCAATGGTGCTACTGTAAATATTATGGACCCCGCGAATAACGGGGCAACCTATTACTGTACTATTCCGCCAACACCGTTTGCAAACAGCAGCGCTATTTTCAATAATTATCCACCCCAGATTATATGTCTTAATAATCCATTGTATTATGATCATTCGGCTTTCGATCCTGATCATGATTCATTGAGCTACGAATTTTGTCCGGCATGCACTGGGGCAGACCAAACAGATATAAAACCAACTCCAGCTCCTCCCGATCAATTGCCTCCTCTGTATTATGATAGTGTTTCCTATCTGCCAGGTTTTAGCTCGAAAAATCCTTTAACCAGTAATCCTAGAATACAGATTGACCCTCATACAGGTTTGATAACAGGAACGCCCAACCGTGTAGGGAGATTTCTTGTTACTGTTTGCTGCCACGAATGGAGGGATGGTATTATGATCAATACTGTGAAAAGAGAGTTTCAGTTTGTAGTTACTCCATGCACCAAAGTAGTTGTTGCTGACATTCCTCAATATTCCACAGATCCCAATACGTATATAGTCAACTGCAATGATTATACGGTTAGATTTCAAAATACCAGTAAAGGAGGATTCACCTATCATTGGGATTTTGGTGTGCCCGGAGCTCCACAGGATTCATCGGATGAATTTGAACCTACATTTACCTATCCCGATACGGGAACATTTACAGTAGAGTTGATGGTAAATCCACGCTCTACCTGTTCCGACAGTATTTCCAGGTTTGTAAAAGTTTATCCGAAATTCCGTGCTGACTTTGCCGATAGCGGGGCTCAGTGTACTGGTGCACCAGTACATTTCAGGGATTTATCCACTTCTACACTAAAACCTATAACTTACTGGAAGTGGATGTTTGGCGATGGCGAAACATCTATTGAGGAGAACCCGGAACATACTTACTTATCTCCGGGGCTATATAATGTTACACTTATTTCAGAAAATATCAGGTCATGCATAGACACAGCATTTTCGCAGGTAGTAATCGATAATTTTACTCCATTTGCGGGCAATGATACTTCCATAGTAAAAGGCGAATCAATTCATTTTAACGCTACCGGGGGGGTAAGGTTTACATGGACTCCTTCATCCAATCTTTCAGATACCAGTATACACAATCCTATAGGATATTACCCCGATACCGGGCGATATACCTATTATGTACAGGTTGTCAGCGCTTATGGATGTTCAGGAACAGACTCAATAAAAGTAGATGTTGTGAACCAGGCGGCATTTGTTGTACCAACAGCCTTTACGCCCAATGGTGATGGACTTAATGATATTTTCCGACCTTTGGCTGTAGGTTACAAAAATCTGAATTATTTCAGGATTTTTAACCGGTGGGGAGATGAAGTATATTTTTCAACTACCCTTGAGGTAGGGTGGAATGGTTATTACAAAAACAAAGAAGCAGAGATGGGTACTTATTTTTGGGAGATTAGTTTTAATGACCGGTTTGGGAAAAAAGGATTTATGAAAGGGGATGTACAATTGTTACGTTGATTGGTAATTTTGTACAGGCTTTGGCTAATTATTAAAATATTATTTGTGCATAAATATGCGTCATTTTCAATTACTGTCTAAAATACTGGTTTTACTTATTTTATTTACTTTATACAGTAGAGAAATGAAAGCCTCGCATATTGTGGGAGGTGATATTACTTATCAGCATATAGGCGACACTGTTATTGGTTTTACTGTTTACAAGAAATACCAGGTAAATCTGGCGATATATGAGGATTGCCTGACAGGCAGCCCCGGGGCTATTGAGCAGGATAATCCTGCTTACCTGGGTGTGTATTCGGGTCCTGACTTTGGTACCCTTATTTTTGAAGACAGTGTCAATTTTGTTTCAGCACAGGGTATACCAACTGGTTTCAGTAATGCCTGTGTATCAGATATTCCTAAAACCTGCCTAACCAAGAAGATATTTGTATATACTTATTATCTGCGGCCAAATTCAAACGGATACCTTGTGGCTTATCAACGATGCTGCAGAAATGGCTCAATAGCCAATATTATTTCGCCCTCAAGCACAGGCTCAACATTTTTCTGTATCATACCGCCACCACCTTTAATAAACAACAGTGCGGTTTTTAAAAATTACCCACCACAGATTATATGCCTCGACAATCCATTGTATTATGATCATTCGGCTACCGATGCCGATCATGATTCTCTGAGTTATGAATTCTGTACTTCTGTAAACTGCTGTCTCAGCTGCTGCCCTAACATCATCAAGCCTTGGCCGCCAGACCCTCCGGATGTTACTGCCCCCAATTATTATGATCCGGTTCAGTATTTATCAGGATATTCTGCAGCTACTCCGATAAGTAGTTATCCACTGATTCATATAGACCCGGTTACAGGGTTGATTACTGGTACACCCAACAGGGTAGGCCGGTACCTGGTTACTGTTTGCTGCCACGAATGGAGA
>CAIVEH010000250.1 GCA_903904855.1 uncultured Bacteroidota bacterium
ATCCAATTATTTTTTCAGTTATTTCGCCATATTTCTAGTTATTAACCATTTCTCATTCATTAAGTTTTCGCATGCCCTTTATTTCTATTAAGACTTTAAATCAGATTAGCCATTCAGTGTAATCTGAGCAATCCATTTTAACCTGTGATTCAGAAATTAATACGCCCTCGCAAACAACACCCTCTGCCCCGAAGCCTTACCGCTATACACACAAACCCCCTCCTCTAGCTCATTATTCAGCGGAATACAACGGATTGTAGCTTTCGTCAGCTCCTTTATCTTTTCTTCTGTTTCACTGGTCCCATCCCAATGCGCCGATACGAAACCTGGCGTTTCATCCAGTATTTTCACAAACTCATCCCACGTATCCACTTTTACAGTATGCTCAGTCCTGAAATTGAGTGCTCTCTGGAACATATTCTTCTGGATATCGTCCAGCAATTGCACAATATAATCTGCAAGATTATCCAGCGAAACACTTGATTTTTCCTTTGTATCCCTGCGGGCCACTTCAGCCACATTATTGGCAATATCGCGGGCGCCTAATGCTACTCTCACTGGTACACCTTTCAGTTCATACTCAGCAAATTTCCATCCCGGACGGGTATTTTCATCATCATCCAGTTTCACTCTCACATTATGACCCTTCAGTGTTTTAAGCAGATCCTGTGTTACCTGGGTTACTTTAGCCTGTGCTTCAGGGTCTTTGGCAAACATAGGCACTATTACTACCTGCAATGGTGCCAGCTTCGGTGGCAATATCAGCCCATCATCATCGCTGTGAGCCATTACAAGTGCACCCACCAGCCTGGTAGATACTCCCCATGATGTAGCCCATACATAATCGTAATTATTGCTCTTATCCTGGAATTTCACATCAAATGCCTTGGCAAAATTCTGCCCAAGGAAGTGAGACGTACCAGCCTGCAGCGCCTTGCCGTCCTGCATCAGTGCCTCGATACAATAAGTATCTTCAGCGCCTGCAAAACGCTCATTGGCGGTTTTTACACCCCGAACTACTGGCAAGGCCATAAACTCTTCAGCAAAGGTGGCATACACCTCCAGCATTTGTTTGGTTTCGGCTATGGCTTCTTCCCTTGTAGCATGTGCGGTATGCCCTTCCTGCCACAGAAACTCTGTAGTGCGCAGGAACAAACGGGTACGCATCTCCCAGCGCACCACATTGGCCCATTGGTTTATGAGCAGTGGCAGGTCGCGGTAAGACTGTATCCAGTCTTTATAGGTATTCCATATTATTGTTTCCGATGTAGGCCTTACTATCAGTTCTTCTTCAAGTTTTGCTTCAGGATCAACTATTACGCCGCCACCATTCGGGTCGTTTTTCAGGCGGTAATGGGTTACAACAGCACATTCCTTTGCAAAGCCCTCCACATGGGCCGCCTCTTTACTCAGAAAACTCTTAGGTATAAACAATGGGAAATAGGCGTTCTGGTGTCCGGTTTCTTTAAACCTTTTATCCAGTTCATCTCTCATATGTTCCCAAAGTGCATAGCCATGAGGCTTGATAACCATACAGCCTTTTACTGCCGAATAGTCGGCCAGACCGCTCTTCAGAACCAGGTCATTATACCACTGCGAATAATCGTCTGCCCGATTTGTTAAAATTTTTGCCATAAATAAACCTTGATCTTATTTACCTATCTATTAATTGGTGAAACGTAGCAAAAGTACTAATTTCACATAGGATTTTTTAGTTTAAAAACAACTCAATATGAAACGTTTGGTGTTAGTTGGTTTAATGCTGTTCGGATTAGGATCCATATCTTATGCGCAAACCGATGATATTTATCAAAACAGCAGGGATCACAGGGGTAGTGACGATGCGGTAAATAATAACCAGAATAAATCCGGCGATATCCAGAACCCTCAGGATAATAATGCAACCGACAATTACCAGAGCTATAATAATCCCGACGATTATATAGATATGGACGATGATTCGTATGCAACACGCCTCAACCGTTTTGATAACTCATTTTACAATATGGGGTATTACAGCGCATTTTATAATCCTTTCTGGTACAACAGGTATTGGGTAGACCCATATTGGGGCTATAACCCATGGTATGCCGGCGTCGGTATCAGTTTTGGTTTCGGACCCTATTGGTATGGTGGCTGGGGCTGGAATTCGTGGTACGGATATGGTGGCTTCGGCTGCTGGAATTATCCGTATTATGCCGGTGGCTGGTATGGTATTGGTTATGGCGGATACTGGAACAGGTATTATGCCGGCTTCGAAGGTGGCCGGGGTTTCAGAGGCGGATATGCATCTTATGGCCCTCGTCATACAAGTGGTTTAGGCTACCGTGCAGGTTTCCGCTCATCTACAGGCGGCAGTGGTTTCAGAACTTCAAGTGGCATGGGCTTAAGAAGTTCCACTTTGGCTGCAGCAACTCATACCAGTGGTTTCAGGTCTTCTGCTGGTTCTAATGGCAATTCTTTTCGCTCACAGGGCAATATGAATCAATCATCAGGTCAGCGCAATTATGGTAGCCAGGCTCAGGGTCAGCGTTTTGGTGGTGCTCAGCAAGGGCAGCAGGGTCAGCGCTTCAACCAGGGTGGCAACGCTGGCAGGAGCCAATCCAATAGTGGTGGTTACCGCAATTCTGGCGCACAGCAGCAAGGCTCTCGTGGTGGTGGTTTATTCAGGGGTGGCAACAATGGTGCAGGCCGTTCAGCAGCTCCGGCACGTATTTTTGGTGGTGGTGGAAGCCGTAGCTTTGGCAGTGGCGGCAATCGTAGTTCAGGCGGTGGTGGCAATCGCAGTTTTGGCGGTGGTGGTAGCCGTAGTTTTGGTGGCGGTGCTACACGCAGCTCTGGCGGCGGTGGATCACGCAGCAGTGGTGGCGGCGGTTCGCGTAGTAGCGGCGGTGGCCGTTCAGGTGGGCGCAGGTAACAATATTTATACTAATTCATTTTATAAAATGGCATTGTTACTAATAGTGATAATGCCATTTTTACAACACCTTCATCGGGATAAAAGGATGCTTTTTTTGAAAAATGTACATTGCGCCCTTACTCTTATATCCTCGCGCCACCGATAAAGCTAAGGCGGCACGCGGTATGATTATGTGCACTTTGTGATTAACCTTTGTTCACTTTGTAGTAAAAATCTGGTACACTTTTTTTTAACAACCTCTTTCATTTCGTTCTTTTAAACATTCATATTTATAGATTGTCCAACAAGCATAATTGTATCTATATGTGTAATTATAAATTTTTATTATTCCCCGCACTTTTAGGAATAACGTCTATCTCCACGGCTCAGGATATGAATACAGCTTATAACCTTTCCAATACCAGCGTTCAGGGTACTGCCAGGTCTATGGGTTTTGGCAATGCGCTGGGTTCAGTGGGTGGAGATTTTAGTGCTTTAAGCGTTAACCCTGCCGGAATAGGTATTTACAGCAGCTCCGAATTTACCATTACCCCCTCGCTGAAGCTGAATAACACCAGCAGTGAGTATACCGGTATCGCAACTGCAGATAACAGTGCTATGTTCAATTTCAACAATCTCGGCTTAATATTTACCAATGCTCCCCGGGGCAAACGATACGACCGCAGGGTCTGGAAATCAGTGTCTTTTGGTATTGGCCTTAACCGGATAGCCGATTTCAACAACAGTTATACATACAAGGGCCAGACCAATACCAGTTCCGGCTCACAGGTGTTTGAGTCAGATGCCAACCGGAATCCGTCTGCTGCGCTGGCCTATACACCAGGCGCTACCCTTGGCTTTATGGGTTACAATTCCTACCTGCTCGATACAAATGCCACTGGCAAGTTCTTTACTGAAGTTCCTTTTGGCGGTGGTGTGAGCCAGCTGAAAAGCAGGCAGACCAATGGAGGTATTACAGAAGTTGCTGTTTCACTTGGTGGCAATTATAAAGAGAAACTGATGCTAGGCGTTACTATCGGTTTGCCGATGTTCAATTATCAAAGCAACACCAGTTACCAGGAGTCACTTTCAGAAGGCAATACGGCCAGCAACCCAACCGGTTTTCAGCAGTTCAATTATACCCAGTCTACCCTTGTTACCGGTGGCGGCATCAATGCAAAGATTGGAGCTATCTTAAAGTTGACCAATTTTTTCCGGATTGGCGCTGCCTTCCATACACCCACTTATTATTCACTGAACGATGTTTCTAACCAGGCTATTGCCACCACAGGCAATAATTCTGTAGTACTTGCAGAAGATAACGGCGGCATGTCGCGAAACGAGTTTAGCTACAACATGTCTACTCCATGGAAAGGAGTAGTGAGCGCTACTTTACTCATCCGGAAATTTGGTTTCATCACTGCCGATTATGAATATGTAGATTACAGCTCCATGCGGTATATGTTCCCCGGCGGCATGGATTTTACCAACAATGTTCCTTTTCAGGCCGAAGCGGATCAGATCAACCAAAGCATCAAAAAAACCTACCAGGGCGCATCCAACTTGCGCTTGGGGGCCGAATTCAGGCTTACCAGTGCATTTATGGTGCGCGGCGGGGTAGGGTATTATGGTAATGCCTATACTGCCTATGGCGAAAACACCCAGAACGGCTACTACACCACCCAGCGTGTAGACCTGAGCCTGGGCGCTGGTTTCCACTGGAGGCACTACTTTGCCGATTTAGCCCTTGTGCACGGCATGTATACCGGCTACGAGCAGCCCTATACTGTCGATTACACCCAGGTAGTGAGCGGCCCGGCAGCTACCATCCCAACCTCAAAAATCACCTATGCCACCGATAATGTAGCCCTCACTATGGGTGTAAAATTTGATAACAAAAAGCAGCATAGGCATCATCGCAGATACCAGGAAAATAACTGATCAATACTGATTTAATATTTATTACACCCCGGTTTTGCCGGGGTTTTTTATGTTTAAGTTTTTGTTGTCCCATTAACTCAAAAAAACGCAATGGTATTGGGAATTTATGAATATTGCTTGTGTTTGTCCGACGTGAGAAACGGCAGTTATAAACTGCCTAGATTACTCAGGCACGTTTCCGCTACGCACAAGGCCCGGTTACAGACGCGCCAGTCAGAAAAAGGCTTTTTGTTTGGTTATCCCATTG
>CAIVEH010000251.1 GCA_903904855.1 uncultured Bacteroidota bacterium
ACGCCGGATAAATATTCCAGGCAGTCGTCGTCTGTTTTAAACCGTTGGTGGAACATAATTGAATTCACACCTGCAAAGGTAATTCGCCTCTCCATAAGGCAAAGCTACATTATTGCGATCTAAACGCCTATACCTATAAATAAATTGTTTTTTAAGGCTCGTTTTCCGGAAGTCAGTCACTTAAAACCCTTTACTGGTAAGCTTTTCAGGGAATAACGCATATTGATTGGCGACAGGATATTGGTATCAGGTATAAGGAACATTAGTTTGGAAAGTCCATAAGCAAAATAAATTTCTTACAGCAAAAAAGGTTCCAAACTTTCAAACCCCCACTCTGTAAGTTTCAGTAAACAAACAATAGCGAAATGATTTTTTTTTTCAACAAATTGTTAGCAATTTCGTCCTCCCGTAAAACTTAACAGTGTTGTTCATCAATACCGTTGAAGAAGTGCCGGGAAACCCTGGAGAAAATGAAAACAAACAGCTTGAAATTTCGGATGGATTCTGTTGCTGCTGATTTAAAATTTATCAGCATCAATTGTTCGGTTTGAGGAGCTTTTTTAAACTAATTTGAATTAACTGGTGAACGTTGTTTCTTAATATGGATAAGCATCTTTACAATACTACTAATAATCTTTTCACCGAAGCGGAACAACTATGGGAAAAATGTTTGGTTATAATAAAAGACAACGTTAGTTACCGCACATACCAGACATGGTTTGAGCCGGTTAAAGCCGTCGGTCTAAATGATAATGTTCTTACACTGCAGGTGCCAAGTCAGTTCTTTTATGAGTGGCTTGAAGAACATTATGTAGAGTTGCTGGGTAAAACAATAAAACGTGTTTTAGGCAGGGTAGGAAGACTGGAATACCGCATTATGATGGAGAGCAACAGTTCTCAGCGCAATCCTGCTTCTGTTAATGTATCAGGCAGCACTCATACCAAACCAGCCAAAGACAATAATTATGTGGATATGCCCCTTAAATGGGATGATCCGCACAATATAAAAACACCATATGCAATTCCGGGTCTGAAGCGTATGCAGATTGATCCGCAGTTGAATGCCAATTACATCTTCGATAATTATGTAGAAGGCGAGTGCAACCGCGTGGCCCGTTCTGCTGGTATTCATGTGGCCCGCAAGCCCGGTGCTACTTCATTCAATCCTCTTGTAGTTTATGGCGGGGTAGGATGGGGTAAGACTCACCTGGTTCAGGCAATTGGTAATGAAGTGCGCAGATTGCATCCAAACAAGGCTGTTCTTTATGTGAGCGCTGAGAAGTTTATCAACCAGTTTATTGATCATTCAAAGAATAATGAGGTTAATGATTTCATTCACTTCTATCAGCTGATAGATGTGCTGATAATGGACGATATACATCTTTTTGTATCGGCTCCTAAAACACAGGATGTATTCTTTGCCATTTTCAATCATCTCCACCAGAGCGGTAAACAGATAATACTCACCAGCGATACTGCCCCACGTGATCTGGAAGGAATGCAGGAGCGATTGCTAAGCCGTTTCCGCTGGGGGTTGAATGCTGATATTCAGGCGCCCGATTTTGAAACAAGGCAGGCAATTCTTGAAGTGAAAATGCGCCAGGAAGGGCTGGAAATTCCTGAGGAAGTGGTGAAATATATTGCCTACAACATTCAGAGCAATGTGCGGGAACTGGAAGGTGCACTTATCGCTTTATTTGCCCAGGCTACCCTGAACAGGAAAGAGATTGACCTGGACCTTGCTAAGCGGGTGATGAAGAATTTTGTGAAGACTGCTGCCCGCGAAATGACCATTGATAATATCCAGAAGCTGGTGTGCGATTATTATCATGTAGCCTACGAGCGGCTGCTGACAAAAACACGCAAGCGCGAAGTGGTTCTTGCCCGTCAGATTACCATGTATTTTGCAAAGAAATTCACCAAGCAGTCATTGAAAACAATCGGTGACCACTTCGGCGGATTCGACCATACTACGGTTATCCATTCCTGCCAGACAGTTGAGAACCTGATGGAAACAGATCCTGAGTATAAAGAAAACCTGCTGGAGATTCAGCAAAAGGTTCAAATGGCCAGTATTTAATTGCTCAATGGCTCAGTGATTTAATTGCTGTAGAAGAAATTATATCGCCGATTGCATTACGGTAATATTAATGTAAAAAACAAGAAGATTGCTGCTATTCTTATTTGCACATTACCACATTAATCATTACCTTTGCAGTCCTTTAAAAAAAGAAGGAGTCTGGGTATTTGCTCAGGGTCCAGTGAAAGGTGAGGTGGGAGAGTGGCCGAATCCAATAGTTTGCTAAACTGTCGTACGCCTTAAAGTGTACCGCGAGTTCGAATCTCGCCCTCACCGCTCTTAAAAAAAATTGGCAGTCGATAGTTTGCAGTAGGCAACTGTAAACAATAACCAGTAGCTGTCAATTGTAAACTGCCAACTGAAGTATTTGCCCGGGGAGTAGCGCAGGCCGGTAGCGCACCTGGTTTGGGACCAGGGGGTCGCAGGTTCGAATCCTGTCTCCCCGACTCTTTAGAAGCCTCACAGAAATGTGGGGCTTTTTTGTTTTTATTTTATGTGTATTTTTGTAAAAATGATATACTATGAAGGGCGTGAGTTAGTTGACAGATGAGTTCAACCAAAAAAAAGCAGTAGTTATTGATATGACTACTTTGGAAAACTACACGCATGAGTTGGAAGATCTTTTGGATGTCCTTATTGCTGAATCGCGAAAAAACGATGAGAAGATGCCATTAAAAGACGTGATCAGCAACCTCAAAAAATCAGGTAAGCAGAAATGAAACACTAAGAAATAGTTTTTTCAAAGAATGCCCAAAGCGACTTTGAGACGTTGCCTGCTCATATAGTGGAAAGAATTACCCCCCGTTATTATTTCTCTTGAACAGAATCCAAGACCTGCAGGTTGCAAAAAAACTAAAAGGGTATGCTGATCTCTGGCGAATAATTAAAGGTGATTATGAAGCAAATAATTAGTTTTCAGGTAAAAAGTAGAATTTCCCCATCTAGCTAATACAAAAAACATCAGCCTAAGGTTGGCATGGCTAATCCAATATAATTAACCAACAACCCGCAACTGTTTTAGAAATTTTCTTCACTATCAATAACGGAGATTGCAAGCCGGTGCGCTGCATTAACTTGGCAATTCGTTAGTCATTACAGTCGCATTCATCAGGCTCCTGCAGAAAGTTTTCCATCCTGTCATTGAGCTTGAAGTTTACACTGGTTTCATCAGCATATACTATTCTGCTGATAATCCAGTGATTGCCATCCGGAACGCAAATGTAAAAAAGGCCGTTCTGGTGCAGATCAATTTTAGTGCCTTCAATTTTGCCTTCCTTTTCAATAATTTTATTAAATGTCCGCGAATAAAAACTATAATAAACGGCTTTTATTTTTTTATCATGGTTGTTCCTGATCTTTACCAGGTATCTGCGTTCACTACAGGTATAGCACTCCGAACATTGCTTGTGGAATGAGCAAAGGTCAAAATACTTTCTATGCTTCAGATAGTCATTCTCCTGCGCGGATAAACCTGATAAACACAAAAATATCAAAGGTATAACAAGAAAAAACCTGGTAGATAACGACATATTCAATTAAGATTTTGATCCCGTTGCGGAGGGATATGTTTGCAATAAACCCAACTCTAACAAAACATTACCTGCAAATATATAAAATGGCGAATAAAGACAAGAAATTAAACCGATTATTTTTCATTATCGCCAATCAAGTCAGCGTATAAACTCATTTTATCTTATTTTGTCCTAATTTTACGATAAAGAATTCCATTTATGCGTTTTATTCTCCATCTGCTGCTTTGCATTTGCTTGTCGATTACTGTATCGGCACAACAGGCTAATTCATCAATTCTTGCAGAGAAGCCGGCTGGAGAAAACAACCTGAAACCCGAACCGGGGGCGGACAATAATATTTATTCAATAAAACAACATTTCCTGTACAATATTCTGCATAATCCTAATGATATAGATAATGAGGATGACAATGAGCTTGCCAGGTTCAACAGGTGGTTTCATGATGTCGAGATCCGTACTTATCCCTCAGGCAATCTGCCGCGGCCCGATATTCTGATTACTGAATCAATAGCCGCTAATGCAAACAGGGCGTATGCAAAAAAAACAACCACTGTTCCGGTTTGGCAACCAGTTGGCCCGCTTACCGTTCCTTCGAATTTTAATGGTATCGGCAGGATAAACGCTATTGTTATTGACCCTGTTGATACTAATACACTCTATATAGGCACTGCATGTGGCGGTGTTTTTATCAGTCATGATGGCGGAACTACCTGGACATCCAACAGCGATAATTTCCCGTCATTAAGTATTGCCGATATTGCAGTTAACCCTAACCATACCGATACTATTTATGCGGCAACAGGCGATGGATATGGATACACAGTGGATAATTATAATAACTTCTGGGGTGGCCTGTATTCCGGTGGTGTCCTCAGAAGCAGGGATGGTGGGGCAACCTGGCATACTACTGGCCTTAATTACATTCAGACCCAGCGTCAGATAATTCAGAAACTGCTTATTTCGCCCAAAAATCCCAATATTTTGCTGGCAGCTACCTCCAACGGAATTTTCCGGACCACCAACGCAGGCCTTACCTGGGACAGTGTTCTGGGAGGGCATACCTACAGCATGGCTTTTCGTCCTTTGCAACCCGATACGGTTTATGCAATATGTACATTCGATCTGAAGGTTTCCTATAATGCCGGAGCTACGTGGTCTACTCTGAAGGCGGGACTTAACCCAAGCAATAACCGGGCTACAATTGCCGTATCACCAGCAGCCCCTGCTGGAATCTGGGTTTTGGATGCCGCTAACCAATTGCGATGGTCGCACGATGCCGGTAACACTTTTTATACTACCAACCCTCCGGATACGGCCCGATTCTATGGCTATTATGACCGGGTACTTGCTGTATCTCCTGCTGATTCGAATTTTGTAGTTGCTTCAGGTGTATTAATGGCTTATTCGGCCGATGGTGGTAATGCATGGTTTCGTCTCGATGCTAATCATAAAGTACATGCTGATAACCATGCTATGGCTATTAATCCGTTAAATGCATCAACTATCTATTCAGGCAATGATGGTGGCATTTTTGTTACTCATAATGGCGGCCATACATGGAAAAACATCAGCTACGGATTAATGATTTCACAGATTTACAGAATGAGCGCTTCCCTTCAAAACCCTTATGTAATGTTATGCGGTGTGCAGGACAATGGCTCAATGGCTTGCGACGGCACCGACTGGCAAGAAAGATCCGGCGGAGATGGCCAGGATTGTGCTATAAATCCGGCAAATGATTTTTTGCAGGTATCTTCTTCTCAAAACGGCTATTTCTATTTTTCCTACGACCAGGGCAATTCTTTCACTGGTCTTCCTGTCAGCACAGAAACAGCTAACTGGACTGCTCCGGTAGTATTTGATCCAAACAATGAATTTGTTATGTATTTTGGGTACAAAAATATTTATTGCTCAAATGATGCAGGGGGTAGTTTTAGCCAACTTTCACCATATCCTTTATTTACCAATGGCGCTTACTCACTTGCTGTTGCCCCATCAAACAGTAATGTATTGTATGCGGCAGATTATAGCAGTATTTTCCGGTCATTGGATAAAGGTCTGACATGGACCAATATTACCGGTAATCTGCCTTCTACCACTGTTGCCATCACTCATATAGCGGTTGATTACCGCGACTCTGCTCGTGTCTATGTGTCAATGTCGGGCTATTCCTCCGGCAATAAGGTATTTGTTTCTGCAACCGGCGGAACATCCTGGAGAAGTATCAGTACTGGCTTGCCAAATTTGCCGGTAAATTGTGTGGTTGTAGATAGTACAGCACCGGGGGCTTTGTTTGCCGGCACCGATATGGGTGTTTATTATACCGATTCCGCTGTTGACGGATGGTCATTATATGGTACTGGGCTGCCAAATGTGATAGCCAATGATATTAAGCTGAACTACGGCAATTACAAGGTAAGGGTTGCTACTTATGGCAGGGGTATTTGGGAAACCAACATTACAAGCCCTCTGCCCAATGGCGTACCAAATGTTTCAACTCCGAAAACTCCTGCTGCTCACGTATACCCCAACCCAACCTTAAATACATGGAAGCTGATATTCCGGAACCAGCGCCCGGCCAGTTATACTATCAGAGTCACCGATGTACTGGGCAGGGAAATAATAGCACAGCAAAACAACGATCTCATTGATGCTTCATCCCTGGTTGCGGGTGTTTATATTATTGATGTTACAGGTGGTGGATTGCATTTCAGTATCAAGGCTGTAAAGGAATAAACTACTGGCTGACCAAATACAGTAAAACATAGAAAAATGTTAAAAGCCTGAACTGGTTTATGGAAGCCGGTTGCAGAGGTGTCTTCTTAATAAACTCAAAATTATGAAGTCAATCTGCACCTTGCTGCTGGCAATGGTATCGCTGCATTCTTATGCACAGGAAATTTCCGGAAAGATATCGGATACTAAGAAAAATCCCATCCCTTCCGCACTGGTGAATATTATTCAGAATGGCCTCACCAGTGCCAATGTCGCTTCTGGCCTCAATGGTTTATATGTTGTCAAAGGCCTGGAGCCCGGAGTTTACAACCTGATTATAACATATCCGGGATGCGACACAGTAGTGGTAAACGGTATAAAAGTAATTGCCGGAAAAACAATTACCAGGAACATTACCCTGATTAAACATGTTGCGAAGTTTAAAAAGAATGATCGCATAGTAAAAGAAGAGAACGAATTAATATGGTCGGAGTCATTGAGTCAAAAGAGTACAGGGAAAGCAGCCGGTGCATCAGTTGCCTTGTCCGATAAGGCTTTTTATGCTCCTGCGCCACCGGTTGAAACAAGACAAAGGGTTACCTTTTATGATCCCAGCCTGCCTGAATATAAAAAGAACCCCGAAAACGATTTCATGAATGTAAAGGTCAACCCGTTATCTACCATGTCGGTCGATGTGGACCGGGCGTCCTACTGCAATGTGCGCCAGTTCATCAATGCCGGCCAGAAGCCACCTGCCGATGCCGTTAGGATTGAAGAGATGGTCAATTATTTTGATTATGATTATCCGCAGCCAAAGGGTGAAGACCCGATTGCCATCCAGACGGAGCTTACCAACTGTCCATGGCAGGAGGGCCATAAAATATTGCACATAGGTATGCAGGCGGTAAAAGTAAAAACCGATAATCTGCCACCGTCCAATCTTGTATTCCTTATAGATGTTTCAGGCTCTATGGAATCTCCCGAACGACTACCTTTGCTGGTGGCTGGTATGAAGCTCCTGGTCAATAATCTGCGGCCTGTTGATAAGGTTACCATTGTAACCTATGCAGGCCAGGCAGGTCTTGCATTGCCCACCACCAGTGGCAACAACAAGCAATCAATTATAGCAGCGCTCGATAAGCTTATAGCCGGAGGCTCTACTGCCGGTGGCGAAGGAATAGAGCTGGCCTACAAAATGGCGCAGCAGAACTTTATTAAGGGTGGCAACAATCGGGTATTACTCGCCACCGATGGCGATTTCAATGTAGGAGTCAGCAGCGATAACGAACTGGAAGACCTGATAACCAGAGAAAGGGAATCGGGCATATTCCTTACCTGCCTTGGCTTTGGCACCAATAATTACAAAGACGCTAAAATGGAAATGCTCGCCGATAAAGGCAATGGCAACTACGATTATATAGATAACATACAGGAAGCCCAGAAAACACTGGTATCCGAATTTGGCGGCACGCTCTTTGTTGTAGCCAAGGATGTCAAGGCACAGATAGAATTCAACCCGGCCAGAGTACAGGGCTACCGGCTTATAGGTTATGAAGACCGCCTCCTCAACAACGAAGACTTCAAAGATGATAAGAAAGATGCGGGAGATATGGGTTCAGGGCATACTGTTACCATAATGTATGAGATTATACCCACCGGAGTGAAAAGTGATCTGCTTCGCGAAGCTGATGACCTGAAATACCAGCAGCCCTGGCATGTGGAAGCGGCAACCAGCGATGAACTGGCTACAATAAAATTCAGGTATAAAAAGCCTGATGGCAAAAAAAGCACTGAGATGGTACATACCATTGCCGACAAAACCATGGATATAAAAAACGCCTCCGAGAACACACGGTTTTCCGCTTCTGTAGCTATGTTCGGTATGTTGCTGAAAAACTCAAAGTATAAAGGCGCCAGCAGTTATAATGAGGTAATTGCCATGGCTGAAAAAAGCAGGAATTATGATAAGGACGGTTATCGTTCAGAATTCGTAAGGCTGGTAAAAGCAGCCAAAGAGTACGGTACAAAAACAACGGCCAGGTAATATTTTCAGGAAAATATTTTACGGAAGTACTTTGGAGGTACTCTGTTTTCCTATAACCCACGGTTGAAACCGTGGGTTATAAAATTCAGTATTTTACATAACAGTTTTAACCGTTTACTAGCGAACAATATACCGTTGAAACGGTTAATAGATATCTGCTTGCCATCTTACCCACGGTTGAAACCGTGGGCTATGTTTTATGAACGATTTAGTTTAAGACATTGCCGTATTAAGCATAATTCAGTCGGTCGAAATCCGCGCCTCTGTGACATTGCATGAAATTTTTATGGAAAATTATATGTAGCAAACATCCTCCAAATAAAAATGTCCTGCACCAATAAAGTGCAGGACATTATTTATTCACTGAAGATTAATTATTGCTCTACAACAAAATGGATCACACTGCTTACTGAGCCTGAGTGCAGATTCAGCAGGTACATTCCATTGGCAAGATTGCTGCTGAGCTGTATGTGTTCATTTATCAATCCGTTCTTAACAGGTATTTTGCTGTTGTAAACTATCTGTCCAAGCATATCTGTTACCTCCACAGTTACGTCTTCATTGATATTGTCGGCCAGTCTGCCCTTCAGGCTGAATACCCCTGTATTAGGATTTGGAATTAGCCGGATATCTGCATCAGCTGTCTTAACAACCGGCACTGCATTTACATACAATTGTATTACTATAAGCTGGCTCGTAGTAATACCGCCGCAAGAACCGCCGCTTGTTACCTGGCACACAATTGAATCCTTATCGAAATATACAGGGAAAATAAGTGTATCAGATGTTGCACCGTAAATGATGTTGTTATTGATCAGCCACTGGTAGGTTACACCGCCTCCGCCGCCACTTATTATTGTAGCAACTACAGTATCGGCTTTACCTACTGTAACTAATGTATCAGGGAATGCCTTCAATTTAACAACAGGTACCTGTATCGGCATAATAGTAATGTTAGTTGCCCCCGACATGGTATCCTTACAGCCTGTAGTATCATTTACCGCAGTTACAATATAACTACCTGCAGTAGTCTGCAAACCGAAGTCAAGCGCCGCGCCATCTCCTGCCCACGGACTACCTACCAGGCCCGAACCATTGAACAACTTATAACTGATACCTATGTTCGAACCGCCGAGGCCCACATGCAATCCTGAATCCAGTGTGCAATAAGTTCCTCCGCCTGTTACTGCATATTGGTTGGGCAGTAGGTTGATGGATATTAATTTTGTTCCGTTCATGGTATCCACACATTCATGCAATAAATCATGACCCCATATACGATAATATCCAGGAAGTGTGAAACGTCCGAAATTAATAGCATTTCCGCTTCCTATTCTTGGTCCACCTATATTCAGGCCACCTAATACTGCCTGGTAATTTACACCAATTACAGAGCTATCCAGACCAAGGAACACACCACTGTCTCCTGCACAATAGGAACCACCGCCTGTAATATTATCAAATCTCGGTAATGGCCATTCAGTAATAGTAGCGCTGCCGTTCATGCTGTCGGTACAGAGTGTAGTTAAGTCCTTGGCAATAACCGTATAGGTTCCGCTTGTAGCGAAAGGACCGAATGCAAGAGGGCTACCCGTACCAACCATGGAACCTGCAAGGGTAAGTCCATTATATATATTGTACTGTATGCCCGGAGTAGAACCGGAAAGGCTATCATGGAAGCCAGTACCCGCGCAGCCTGATCCGCCGCCCGATACATTATATGCCGCAGGCAGACCGTTGATGCTTATGGTTATCGTATTGGCCATAGGGCTGCTGCATCCTGTTAACGTATCCACAGCAATTGCATTATAGGTGCCTGCTGTCGGGAAGGTACCATAGCCTATCCCGAAGCCTGTACCCGACACAACACCAACCGGAGTTGGAGTGCCAGTGCGGTATAATGTGTACTTGATACCTGTATTTGATGCGGCAAGGTAAATTGGAAGTCCTGCGCCGCCTATACAATAGCCGCCACCGCCTGCCAGAGTATAAACTGCCGGTAACGGATTCCTGATCAGGTAAGCAAAACTATCCATATTGCTCACGCAGCCTGTAGTAGTATTGGTTGCAACAACCTTGTATATTCCACCAAGCGACTGATATCCGAAATTCAGTATGCCTCCGGTACCCGACATTGATTCAATCGGCGCCGAGATTGTATCCCTGTATAGAACATAATTAACTCCCGACTGCGATCCGGATAAAAATACCTGTGAGCCTGGAGCTCCTGCGCAGAAGATCCCGTTTCCGGATACTGTATCTACAATCGGTAATGGATAAATAGTAATATTCGCAAAGCCATGCATCGTATCAATACATCCTGTCGATAGGCGGGTAGCCACAACTGTATAATTGCCCGGTGTTGCGTAACTGCCATAATTAAATGACCCGCTGGTTGTAGTGCTGAAATGAGTGGCTATCAATGTGGTGCTATCACGGTATAACTTATAACTTACCCCTGTATCTGCACCCGATAAACCAACATTAAACGATGCTCCGGGGAAGCAATGAGCCCCGCCGCCGGTTACATTATATACTGTCGGCAATGCATTAACTGTTACTGTGGCGCTGCCGGTCATGTTCACAGTACAGGTGAAAGTACTGCTGGCAGTAACGGTGTAGATACCCATACCTGTCTGCAATCCCAAATCCAGTGAGCCGGTGCCGGTAGATGTGATGGTGCTGATAACTGAGCCACCAAACCACAGTTTGTAAGTAACCCCTGTTTCCTGTCCGCTGAGTGTAATATCCACACCGGCTGAGCCTGCACAAATGCTGCCTGCTCCGGTTACGTTGTATACAGTTGGTCTGTAGTGAATGTTGATTACAGCGCTGCCGGTCATTGTAGTATTGCAAAGTGTAGCAGTATCGGTTGCTGATACTGTATAAGTACCGGTATCTGTAAATGATCCGAAATTAAGCGGAGATCCGGTACCTGCCATCGGAGCACCAAGGGCAACATTATTATAATAAAGCTGGTAGCTCTTACCCGGTTCTGATCCTCCAAGTGATATCACAACCGGCAAAGTATCATACACGCAATAATCATGTATTATGGATTCCATTACAGGGAAAGTACCAGGCAGTGGGTTAATCACTACAACTGTCGAGTCTAGCATGGTATCAACGCAGCCATAAGGCGAAGTGGCAATAACAGTATAAGTACCCGGAGTGGTCTGGTAGCCAAAATGGAAGGTATCATTTACAGAACTAGTAATTGACCCAATTGCTGCACTTCCGTCCACAAGCAACTGGTATGCTGTATTAGAGTCTGCCCAGCTTAAGTTCACCGGTACTCCGCCACCACCTAAACAATCAGATCCGCCACCCCAAACATGATAACGATTCGGCAGCGGATTGATCCATACCGAATCATGCGTACTCATAGTGTCTATGCAGCCATGAGCAATATCTTTAGCCATTACAGTATAAACTCCGGCTGCAGTATAGGTACCGAAAGCCATACTGTCAGTATACCCTTTATAATTGGAATCAATTAAAGCACCATTTAAATAGAGCCAGTAACTGTCTGCAGGATTAATATTGTTAAGATATACTACGACACCTGCATCTCCTATACAATATCCGCCGCCGCCAAGAACTCCTTGGTCAGCAGGCAGTGGTACGCGGTTCAGCAATACACTGTCATTCATATGCCTGATACAGCCTGTATGTACATCTGTTGCGGTCATTGAAAAATAAACCGAATCATGCTTCAATCCGAAGTCAAGTGATCCGCCTGTTCCAAGCATAGGTGCTCCAACGGCTATACCAGCAGAATCCAGTTGATAGCTTATCCCGGTATCGGTTGATGCGAAAATTACATGAAGCCCGCTGTCGCTGGCACAAAAATATCCTCCGTTCGCAAGCGGAGTAAAATTGTATAGCTTTGGTAGTGGGTTGATGACAATATGAACGCTATCCTGACCTCCCCAGCAACCATAAACGTCATCATGGGTGCGGAAATAATAGGTGCCAGTTAAATTTACTGTCTGGGGCGAATGGGAAGTTAACCCCATACTATCCCGTGTAGTGCCTTCATAATAGATTGTTCCGGTGCCGCCCAATGCAAATATTGTTGTAGTATCGCAATAAGTGCCTGCCGTACCTGCTGTAGGCTTAAGTGGCAGATCATGCTCAGTTACTGTATAGGAATAGCTGTTGGCGCAATGTATTCCGGGGCCGTTGGTAACAGTCAGTACATAATTTCCGGTAGCTGCCGTGGTAATAGTGTATACTTTGACGGTGCCAGTGGTGGATCCTATCAGAGCCACAGGTCCTGTCCAGGAATAGGTAGCTACATTAAGTACGCCGGTTGCAACAAGCATTATGGAATCGCCATAGCACAAATCATGTCCGTTACCTGCAATGCTGGTAACTGTTGGGACAGGGTTGACAGTTATTGATGAATAAGCTTTGCCGGTGAAACCATTTCCATCGGTAATAGTAAGCGTATATACAGTGTTCACCATAGGGCTGGCTGTAACACTTGCGCCCGTAGTTGCCGACAGGCCGGTTGAGGGCGCCCAGGTATAGCTAAGTGTCGGGTCGCCTGTTGGTGAAGTGGCAGTAAGTGTAACCGTAGTAACAGGCACTGATGAACATAATACAGTATCAGTCAGATTAATCGATACTGATGGATAGGTAGTATCAAGGCCGGTATAATCATTGGGCGCAAAAGAGGTCGTAACCACAGTTGCCCCTGTCGTTAATGTATGGGTCGGCACAACAGGACCATATTTTACCCATGGTGAAAGACCGCCGCCTATATACTGGCCCATAACTAATAATGGCTCACTTCCGTTCACATCGCCCGGCACATAAGTAGTCGAAACCGAATAATGCGGAGTGGTAAAAGTGCCGTTAAGGTCCAGCGACCAGTAGCGTTTCAGGTAATTCGTAGTGTTTGCATTGCTTGGGTGCTTGTAGGGAGAAACTGTTACTCCTGCATAACTCAGAGTGCCATAGCTGCCGGTGCCACTGAAATCAACAGTAATAGGTGAATAATTGGCGCTGTCTCCTATCGGATACAGGTAGCTGCCATCGGCAGTAAATTGTTTAAGCACCTCGCCATAACCCTTCACATCAACAATCCAGTTCGAATCCACCGGGCTAAAAGTACCTGGGGCAACTGCAGGCGCTGTCGGGCCAAGATACAGAGTATCTGAATTCAGGTAAAACAAGCCAGCTGTCAGTGTTAGCTGCCCGTTTACGGTAGTATTTACCTTCAGTTCCAGGTGATTGCTGTTGTTAAGGGTCAGCCCGTTAAAATTGGTGGCTCCTTTTATCTGAGACATAGCAGGTGCTGGACTTGGCACAAACAACACCGTACCACTACGCGCGTTAAATGCGCCAGTACCAGGTTGGTTATTCCACTTGTTGGTAGTGATATTATAGTTCGATGATGAAACATCCAGTACCGGAATACCGCTTACCGAAGAGCCTGCGCTATCTATCTTTACGGTCTGTACAACGGGTGCAGAATTCAGTGTAATAGTCGTTCCAGGCTTATGAATATTAAACAACCCTATTGTTCCCGAAGTCGTTGGTGTCAGTTCATTGCCGGTTGTTACTACTGGCAGATTGGGTCCTAAATTGGTATACTGAACAGCTACCGGGAAAACATAATTAGGCGATGAACCCAGTGTGCCGTAATCCAGTTTTACCCATGAGTTGGCATTCATCTGCAGCAGCGTGCCGTTGCTCAGCGTACCCCTTTCGAGGTTCAGAGAGCTGTTTGATTCAAAATCAGTGGCTCGCGAAAGGGTAACACCGAATTGGTTATTTATGGTAACTGAACCTTCTGAAACATTGAGAGGGTTTTTGATCGAATCTGGCAATGTAAGCCCTGTTACCTGTGCCACAGTTCCGTTATAAACATAGTTAGCCTGCGGGCTGAACCATATCGAATCTCCAACGTTTGTCATATGCACGCTGCCATCCAGCCCGTTGGCATGTGCTGTTAATATCGTAGCGCTGTCGGCAACAAAAAATGCAGCCGAATCTAAACAGCTGATGGTATAAGTGCCGCACCACAGGGTGCCTAAAAGTGAATCATTTACATTTGAATTTACAGGCAGTGGCAGGTTGGTAAGCAATCGCCTTACACTCTTCCGATTAATTGTTATGGATGTGCGCCGGCTTTGGCCGGTACTGGACCAGGAAATGTATTTTGCTCCCGCAAAGCTGCCGGTAGAGTCGAGATTATCACACAAGTAGATATGGTTGTAATTTATAGGAGAGCATGAAAAATAGGAAGAATCATTGATAAATACATGACCAAAGAAATACGAATTAAGCGTGCCTGCAGGAAGTGCACTGCTGATATATCCCGAATCATTCATAATAAAACTGTTGCCAATCATAAGGTAACTGGGAGCAGTTCCGGTTTTCAGGATATGGGTTCCGCCCTCAACAATCATATTGCCTGCTATAGCAAATGTATCCCCCGGATGGATTTGCGGGTTTGCTGTACTCACCTCCCAATACGCATTGGCAATAAGTTTATCCGCCGCAGTTGGATGTGTTGATGAGGCAGGTATACGGGTATCACTCCAGTTGTTGAGATTGGTAATATCATAACTTATATTGCCGTTAAAATACCAGTAAGACTGAGTGAACCCTTTAAAGCTTAAAAGACACAGCAGCAGTAAAAAATAAATCTTCTTCATAAACGGAGTTTTTAATAAAAATTAATAGCGTTTCTAAGTTGGCAGCACATAACAATTCCCGTAAAAAAACAGAAAAAGCATGCCTTTGCTTCAAAGGCAGATTGCACCATTTTAAATCAGCATCTAAAATACGTGTTTTGTAGCATATAAAAAATAATTGTGTGATATATTAAAAAAAGACAAGTAAAACTCTGATGCTGTTCTGCGATCTTATTTTCATTGCCCTTCTAGATGAATATATGTAAAAACAAATATAGTTATATCGGCAATTGTGCAGTAGTCAAAACGGAACAGGCCTAACAATCGGTCGTTTATTAACTCCGCGCTTTCCCACTGCACGAGACTTCTGTTGTGCTGATTTATTAAAAATGACTAGCATTACTCATTTTTGCACAGCAATTTTCATCAAAAACCCAAAATTGCCTTTTATTCTCAATTACAACCATCTTTCATTACTTTTGTCCTATGCGCATATGTTGTGTTATACTATTCCTGTTTTTATCATTTACCGGTACCCTCAGGGCGCAGCCTGCTGGTAATCCCGATAATGTATGGTCGCTCCAGCAGTGCGTACAATATGCCATAGATCATAATATTTCCATAAGGCAGGATTCCCTTACTTCCCGTCTTGCCAGGTATACCCTTTATCAGAGCCAGATGTCACAATTGCCGGTCATAAGCGCCAGCGGCAATTACGGCCGCAGTTTTGGCCGTTCTGTCAATCCCACCACTAACCAGTTTGTTGATGCCAGTTATAATTTCCTATCACCCTCTCTTTCTGGCAATGCACTCCTTTTTGGCTGGAACCAGGTGCGGAATGTTATTGCACGCAACCGGTATTCCCTGCTTGCTTCCCTTGCCGATCTTGATCAGCTCAAAGACGATATTTCGCTCAATGTGGCCAACGGTTTCCTTACTGCATTGCTTGCCGAGGAGCAGATTACCGTGAGCCGCAACCAGGTGAGTCTTTCGCAGGCACAGCTCGACCAGACTCGCGCTTTTGCAGAAGCCGGCCGCCTGCCTGAACTGAATGTAGCCCAGCTCGAGTCGCAGCTCGCCACCGACAGCGCTACGCTTATCAATGCCATCGCCGGTTACAACTCTGCTATCCTCGACCTTAAATCATTGCTGAACCTTGATTTTTCGGTGCCGTTGTCTATCAAAATACCTGGCATAGAAGTAGGCGAGCAGATGATGGTTTCGGCCATGCAGCCCGAAGAAATTTATAAGAAGGCTAGGGCGCATTTCGGTGGTATCAAAAGCAGTGAAATGAAGGTAAAGGCTGCCGAAAAAGGACTGGCAGCAGCTAAGAGTTTTTTATACCCTCAGCTGTTTCTTGGGTACCAGGTAGGTTCGAGTTATGCGAGTAATTATCAGACACCAAAATTGAGCGGCTACAGGGTAGATTCTTCGAATATAAATCTTGATGGGGTACAGCATCAGTTGATTCAGACTTTACCAACTACTAATTTTATAAATACACCATTCGGCACTCAGTTAAGCGACAACTTCAGGCAGACACTGGCAGTCACTTTAAATATTCCTATACTCAACGGATGGCAGACCCAATACTCTATAAGGCAGGCAAAAATCAACCTGCAGCAACAGGAACTCTCGGAATATAATGCAGAACTGACCCTGAAACAGAATGTATACAAGGCCCACAATAATGCACTTAACTCCATACAGAAATATTATGCCGCCAAGAGGGCCGATGACGCCGCCAGGCGCGCTATGGACTTTGCCAGGAAACGTTATGAACTGGGCCTTACAAGCACCGTAGACCTGCTCGTAACCCAAAACCAGTCATACACTGCTGAGGCCAACCTGATCAGCGCTAAATACGACCTTATTTTTAAATTGAAAGTGATTGATTACTACCTGGGCAAGGAGCTAAAATTATAATGAATGACGGAATTGAAGGAGGTGCTGCTGGAGGCAACAAAAGAGGCGGGACGTATAATACTGCAATATTTTGACGGAGTCTTTAAAATAGATCATAAAGAAGGGATTAATAACCTGGTAACGGAGGTCGACAAGCTGGCCGAAACCCGTATTATTGAGGTGATAAGGGCCGCTTACCCCAGGCACTCCATTATAAGTGAGGAGATAGGCGAGCTCATGAAACCCAGCGACTATAAATGGATCATCGACCCTATTGATGGTACGGTGAACTTTGCCCATGGCGTACCTATCTGTTGCGTTAGCATAGGCCTGATGCACGAAGGCAACCTGATACTGGGAGCCGTATATAACCCCATGATGAATGAGCTTTTTTTTGCCGAAAAAGGTAAAGGCGCCACACTCAATGGCAACCCCATAAAAGTATCATCCAACAATAACTTCAAGACAGCCTTTATGGTAACCGGCTTCCCCTACAACTGGTCGGAATATACCGAACATCCCATAAAAGTATTCGAACGAATTGTGCTTGAAGGCCTCCCCGTGCGTCGTCTTGGCTCAGCCGCAATAGATCTCTGTTGGGTAGCCTGTGGCCGCTTCGATGGATTCTGGGAATTCAACCTCAAACCCTGGGATTGCGCAGCCGGTTACCTGATAGTAGAAGAAGCTGGTGGCCGGGTAACCACCTTCAGCGGCAAAGAATATGATGTCTTCGACAAAGAAACCCTCGCCACCAATGGCCTGATACACGAGGATATGATAAAGGTGATAAACAGGAGGTAGGTAATAGGAGATAAGTGATAGATTCAAAAATGAGGTTGTGAAAAATAAAAATTAACGAGTCTCTGAAATGAGAGACTCGCTAAAAGTATAATACTATAAGTTTGTTCCTCCACTTATCAAGGCATTTCAAATTCCCTATCCAGCCTAAGCCTGTGGTGGAGAGGGTAATTCTGCCTGCAGCCATAACACCGTACCACCAAGATTATCATTCTGAGTAGTATCACTGTCTATCCCAATTCCATTTACAGTTGTTTCTGCGCCTTGTATCAGTTGATAGCCCCGCGTTGCAACCATTGGCACATTACTCATAGATTTCCAATAGTGCTGGTAAGACAGATTGGAATACAACTGTTGCCCGGTAAGTATGCAATTAGCGCCTACATAAAGCCCTGGCACATATACAGCTTATGCGCATTTATGAGTCCCTTATTGCTGATTACCTTATCGTAATGACTTTATCAAAAGCTTTAGGGCCTTTCTTAGAAGCTGAATCTGCTTTTGGCGCGGCAGGCATTGTCGGTCCATCTGGTTTCTAGTGTTTGTGTTTTGCAGTTACAGCAATCGTAATGCATAGTAATAGCGGAAATAATAAGTATCTTTTCATCAGAGAATAAATTTAGGATGTGCTAATCGCATACAAAGTAGGAAAGCAATTTCAAATAGTCTGTAAAAAAGAAATCAGGCGCAATTATTCTACAGAAAAACAATTTCTTTGAGGCAATTCGGTGCAGTTATTCATAGGGTATTTTAAAAATAAGCGCCATAATTCTTTATAAGAAATTATGGCGCAGAGAACTCAAAATTAATTGCAATTAGTAGCCTGTTACTTTGGCATTATAAGCGTTTATTACGGCCTGTTTGTCTTCTCCTGTCAGATATATACCCAATATATTATTTTGGTATACGGTATTGGCTGAGGTCACACTGGGAGTGGAGGTAGGATATCTGACCTCTGTCCAGGATGCTATACCAAAAGAACCATCCGGATTTCGTTTCACATGGGCCAATGCGCCTCCTTCTTTCTTATCTCCGGTTATCTCTGCCCAGTCAGCTGCCATATTATAGCCATCCTCAGCCACCGTGATGCCTTCAAAATGAGTAAATAAAGTGTTTACTGGCTTGTTGTCATAATTGAATAAGGTCATATTTGTTGTAGCTTTTGTTGATGAATCATAGTCCGCCAGGAAACCTGCGAGGCCGTCGGGCGCCTGACCTTTGCATCCTCCGGCAAGTGTATAGCTGGTACCACCGTTATGCCAGATGCCGTAAAGCGTAAAATCAGAATATCCATCTACAGTAAAGGCGGTATAAGTACCTGCTTGTACATCATAAATAAATGCATTGCTGCTTTTTACATTTGGAACGGCATAATTTCCAACAGCGAGCCCGCCCATTATGCTATGCATAAATACATTACTGGTATTACCGTTGTTAGGCGAAATAGTTAGCCAGGTACCTGAACCATCTGCAGGTCCTTCGTAATAGAAACCCAGGTTTTCTTTCCCATCACCCACAGAAGATCGTTTGTAAGCGCCTACTATCTGAACATTGCCATCAGTTCCGTTGTTCGGGCCATAACAAGATGTATTGACCACATCATCAACCCCTTCTGCTGTATAAACAACCACATTCCATTTTCCAGGTGTGCCATTGCCGGCCAGAGGGCCATCATAGATCAGACCTTTCTAGATACCATCTGTGCCTATGATACTGCCTGCAATATAAACATTCACTGACCCGTTTACTCCTCTGATGCCCTGTAACAATGTTTGCCCTGCTGCTACATCTGGTGGGCAATTAAATGGCATATACTCAACGCCGTTTACAATTGAATCGCTTGTTGTTTGTGACATAAAAATTTGTTTTTGTTTGTTGAGTTTTGCTCCTACTCTTTTCAAGGCTTTTCGGATTCCGCCTACCTGCTTTTACCTGTGCAGGACAGGATATATTTTTGAGCCTTTTATTGATTACCAGTTATAAGTTACCTGGTTCCTTGAAAAATACTGTAATTGGATTTCAGCAGAAAAGATTATGCATCTAATAAAGGGCTAAGCCACAACACAGCGCCACCAAGATTATCATTCTGCGTGGTATCGCTGTCTATACCAATTCCGTTTACTGTTGTTTCAGCGCCCTGTATCAGTTGATAACCACGTGTGGCAACCATTGGCACATTACTCAATGATTTCCAGTAATGCTGGTACGACAAATTGGAATACAATTGCTGCCCGGTGAGTATACAATTGGCGCCTACATAAAGCCCCGGCACATATCCGGCGGCAGCAACGGCTGTATACCAGGCCTGGCAGTAATCAATGACTACAGATGATGCTGTGCCAGTGGCTACACCTTCCAGGTCGCACCAGATATTCATTCCTTTGGGCAGTCCCACCGAAGCCGCATTATTGGCAGCATTAGTCCCGTTTGTTGTTCCCAGCGAGGCCGATGGCACCCATCCTTCGGCAGCCACATGCTGTACCGCAATCAGCGCCAGCCCTGCATTGAGTATGTTAGCGGTTTCAGCATTACTCAGGTCATTCGAACCCTGGCTGGTGCTCCTGGAAAGGTACCTGGCACAAAATGAATAGCCTTGTGCTTTAAATTGCTGTGCTACCTGTGCGGTAACAATAGTATTCGTATCGAATCCTTTAAGGCCGGGCGCAGCTGATTGCACTGTGCCGGGTAGTAGTTGCGTTGTTGACATAATTGAACTATTTGGTTTTATGAATGCTCCTACTCTTTTCAAGGCTTTTCAGATTCCGCCTTTTCTTTTAATATAACTAATGATGAAAGTAAATTAAAAGAAAATACATTTTATAATATAAGTATGCATAGGTGTTTTGTTTTTGATTGCTTTAAACAAAACTACACAAAGGATCAATTTGTCTTTATTCTAAAGTGTTAAATAATTGCGAATATTTTTAAAAATATTATATCAAGTATGCATTTGTATTTTATTTATGCTTGATTGCTGGTTTTATCCACTCTTAATATACATTACTATGCTTAAAATTACCAGAAGATATTAATCAATAGGCTTAAATATCCTTATACAGGAGGATAAGATAAAGGTGACAAACAGGAGATCGCATCTCTTTGCGGAATTCTTGATAGAAGTTGTTATTTAATAAATTGTATTTATGTTGGGCGTATGTCGCCTGACAATCCTACTTTGTATTGAAAATTAAATATTGATGCTGGGCGTGTCTCCGGCTTGTTATAGTGGGTATTGCCCAAATATGACTCAATTGTGTATTACATTTATACTTTAAGCCGCATAAAATTATGCATTGCAATCTTTGATGGCTTTGCGGTCGTGCTTTTATATAATACCTATTATCAATTGATTGGTTTGCGGCTTTGCAGGAAACTATTACTGCACAATTTTACACAGCGAGCAGTTTATCGCATGGAGTATTTAAAAATCATTGGCTTTCATTTTTTCATTCCAAAATCATAGTTCAAACATTAATTTCTACCTTCATATTTCCCAAAACCCATAATAAAAAGCCATTATTTAGCTCCTCCTAAATTCCCCAAAGCACACATCTATATATACCCCGCTAATCCCCAACCCATTAACCCTCAAAAAAAATCTATGATAGCCTCTGTTCAGGCTATCATAGCCCGTATACAGGCTATCATATAAAGTTCTTTTTGTCAATCCATTTCCCCGTCCGACCTTTATGCCAAAATCTCAAAGAACAAGTGCTCAAATTGATATTTGCATAATTAAATAAAAAACCAATTACCTGTGACCATGAAATTTTCATGTAAAAATTTTAAGTAATTGAAAATCAATAAATTGCGCAAATCAAATCTGCACAAAGACGCAATTTTTGACGAAAAGACGCAATTTTTTGACGAAAAGACGCTATAAAAACGCAATTTTTTTGACGAAAAGTCGCAATTTTTGAAG
>CAIVEH010000252.1 GCA_903904855.1 uncultured Bacteroidota bacterium
GATTATACCCTATTTTTCACACTAAATATTTACAATAAAACATGATAATCAATACATTAAGCATAACAACTAAAATAACATACCTTCAATTATACCTTTAATTATACCCTAACCCTAAAACAAAATAATTAACTATAATATAAATACCCAAAATAATCCCGAAGAAAGTCAACTAACTATCCTGAAAATCCAACAATCCTGCAAATTCTGATCCAAAATGTATAAAACACTAATAATCAACAACCTGCAAACATAAAAAACTTCCGGTTTTCCGGAAGTAACCAGAAGCAAACCAGAAGTTTTTCACCCAAAACCAGAAGCAAAACCAGAAGCAAACCAGAAGTAAAACCAGAAGCGAACCAGAAGCAAACCGGAAGTTTTCATTATGTCAAAAAGAAAGTAAAATCGCGACCGGCAGGTAATGATAGCATAAAGTTTCCACCATTGCAAAAACAGTTGTTAAAACCAAAACCACTATCCCGCTAGCTCCAGAAACCTCGCCAGCCCATTCCTTTTTTCCTCATCCAGAAAAAACTGAATGTTTTTGGTGTAGTAGGTATGCAGGTCATAATACGGAAACGGATTCTGAGCAATCACCTCATCCAGGTGGTTAAGGCCAGCCGCATTAGCCGCATTAAATTTTTTCAGAAAATCAGCAGGCAATTGCTTGTTGGCCACCCACGCAGCAAAAATAAAATCAAGCCCCGTAAACTCCTTCCATGCCGCCGATAGATCATAAACATATTCGAAATTCCCTAGCTGCATCAGCGCCCTGTCGCCTATTATTACCCCGGCAGTATCCCCCTTTATCGCATCAATATAAAACTCATCCGCCTGCAGATATTCCACCTTTTGCTTCCAGTATTTTTCCAGCAATATCTGCGCCAGTTTCACCGATGTCCGCGACTGGTAATCAAGATACACACGCTTTATCTCCCCCACCGGCACCCTGCTGAAAATAGCCACCGACACCACATTGCCATCAGCAGCAATACCATAATCGCTTACTATGCGCGCATCCTTAATACCGCTCATAGCAGCTACAGGCAACAAAGCCAGATCTATACTACCCTCCTGCAGCCTTTTGGCCAGCATAGATGGGTAGTCAACCACAAGTTCCATTTCATTCATCAGGCCGCTTCGTTCAATGCCATAAAGCAGCGGTTTGGTATTCAGATAACTTACAGCAGCAACCTTTATTTTCGGGGTGGTCAAATCTCGTTTTTGCCATCAAAAGTAAGCTGATAATCTGAAAATTAAACAGGCCTTTATAAGATTGCAATTATTTACCAAAATGCAGGAATCAGAAGACAACATGATCAAAAATTTGCACCGAAAAATCTCAAGCTAAGCCGCAAAGTCTCAATTGAAAGAATTGAAAATTAGCCATAGTAAAAATCAAGCCTGCAAGGCCATAAATTACCTCAATGCATAAATTTATGAGAAGGAATATAAACGGTAAAACTATTGAAAAAATCCAGATACAGAAGACCAAACAAAGCCAGGAAAAAGAAGTGCCGCCTTATTCTACTGCAACCTTTTTGGTTACAATATCGCCTGCCGTAATCACCTGTATATAATAAATACCATGAGCATTATTACTCATATCAATCAGCATATTATTGCTGGTTACATTACTGCAAAATACGCAAACCCCAACTGTATTAAATACTTTAATACTTGCATCAGCAGTATTACCAGCCATGCTTACAGTGAATTTCCCGCCGGTTGCAGGGTTAGGATAAATGTTAAAATTAGAAGTACTAACAGGTTGAATACCAGCAACAGGGAATTTTATTGGACTGATTTTTCTTATAGCCGAATTACCCCCATCAGCAATATAAATATACCCGGCATTATCTACACACACAGCAGTTGGCCCCTGGAATTTTGCAGTATCAGCGAGGCCACCATCACCATAATTACCATAAGTTCCCATTTCCCCACTACCGGCAATAGTATATATATATCCCTGTGGCGAAACCCCTCTAATAACATTGTTACCAAAGTCAGAAATATAGATATATCCGCTCTTATCCACAAAAACGCAATTGGGTTGATTTAAAGAAGCATTTAATGCTAGTCCGCCATCACCACTGTAATTCTGATTGCCATTACCTGCTACTGTAGTAATAATCCCAGTGCCTGCATCCACCATTCTGATACGGCTATTATCGTAATCTGCAATATATATATTGCCCTTGTTATCAGCGCATACACTGCTCGGAAAAGAAAGATCGGCGGCCACGGCAGGTCCATTATCCCCCGAAAAACTGTTATTTCCGGTTCCGGCAAATGTTGATATAATACCAGTAGCCAGGTTCATTTTCCTTACCCTGTGGTTACCAAAATCGGCCACATACAGATTGCCCGATTTGTCGATACAGGTACCATGTGGTAATTCTAATTTTGCAGTAGTAGAAGGGCCGCCATCACCGCCAAAACCACCACTTCCAGAACCACAGATTGTTGATATAAAACCTTCAACATCCACTTTCCTCACCACATCATAATATACATCAGTAATATACAGGTTACCGGCTGTATCCAAACAAACCCCTATCGGGTTCGATATTGTTGCAGTATCTGCCAACCCGCCATTTCCTGAATAACCAGAAATCCCCGAAGTATCAACAATTGTTTTAAGCGTGTCGTGCGATAACTTACTGATTCTTGCTGTATATAAGTTTGCGATATATACATTTCCATTCCTATCCAGACAAATACCTGCCGGCCCCCCTAAAGAGAAGTTAGTTGCCGGGCTGCCATCTCCGATGTATTGGGTAATACCGTTTCCGGCAATAGTAGTAATAATTCCCTGACCATCAGCACATGCATTTCCTAGAATTCCCAGCAGCAGAAAACACAGATATTTCACTAACCGTTCCATTGCAGCATGTTTAATTTTATCAAAAATACGAAATGCTCCTCAAACTGGAGCAAATCAATATTAAAAAAAGATGCTAAATTATTTTTGAACAACAAATTCTCTTCTCTCCACATCATTGCTAGTCTCTATAAACTTATTCTATATAAGGTATCTTCAAATAAAACGTGTTGATTGCATTATTTATTGCCCCAACTATGGTATAAAACCCAATGACATTTTATGCCTTATTGCTCCTGAATACTTACGCATAATTTATAGCAACGGTAAAGCAGCCTTGAATCTTCCAACACAAGGATAAAAATAACAAAATTTGATCCTTCATAAGCTCCCCAGGAAACACAAAAAAACTGCAACAGATTGCTCCATTGCAGTTTAATCAATATCAATAAGTAGCAAATTGCAATCCGCCAACTACCTGGCAATATTCACTGCCCTCAGTTCCCTGATCACAGTAACCTTTATCTGGCCCGGGTATTGCATTTCCTTCTGAATTTTGTCGGCTATTTCAAATGAGAGACGGTCGCTGTCGGCATCGCTGATCTTATCCGCTTCCACCATAACACGAAGCTCACGTCCAGCCTGTATAGCATAGGCCTTTTCCACTCCGGTGTAAGCCATTGCCAGATTTTCAAGGTCTTTGATACGCTGCAGGTAGCTTTGCATCATTTCGCGCCTTGCACCTGGGCGGGCGCCGCTAATAGCATCGCAAGCCTGAACAATAGGAGAAATAATGTAGAGCATCTCCATTTCATCGTGGTGAGCGCCTATCGCGTTTACAATAGATGCATGTTCGCCACATCTTTCGGCAACTTTGGCGCCTAATAATGCGTGGCTCAGTTCTGTTTCTTCATCTGGCACTTTACCAATATCATGCAGCAGTCCGGCACGTTTTGCCAGTTTTACCACCTTCTGGCCCAGGCCAAGTTCAGATGCCATTATACCGCAAAGGTTAGCTGTTTCTTTAGAGTGCATCAGCAGGTTCTGCCCGTAGGATGAACGGAAACGCATTTTACCTACCAGTCTTACCAGGTCTTTATGCAGACCATGAACACCCAATTCAATAATGGTGCGCTCCCCTATTTCCATTATCTGGTCTTCGAGTTGCTTCTTGGTTTTCTCAACTACTTCTTCAATACGTGCCGGATGAATACGTCCGTCCTGAACCAGGCGTTGCAGCGACAACCGGGCAATTTCCCTGCGCAACGGATCAAAACAGCTTAATACAATTGCTTCAGGGGTATCATCAATGATCAGGTCAACACCAGTAGCAGCTTCCAGCGCACGGATGTTACGACCCTCACGACCAATGATCTGACCCTTAATTTCATCACTTTCCAGGTTGAATACTGTAATAGCATTCTCAATTGTTTGCTCAGCAGCAGTGCGCTGTATAGTCTGGATAATGATTTTCTTTGCTTCCTTAGTAGCATTGATCTTAGCCTCTTCCATAATGTCCTTCACATGCGCCATAGCACGTGTGCGGGCTTCTTCCTTCACAACTTCCATCAGTTCCGTCTTTGCCTGCTCAGCAGATAAACCGGCAACTTTTTCCAGGCGTTTCAGGTGTTCTTCATGCTGGCGATCCAGTTCTGCACGCTTGATATTTGATACTTCAAGCTGGCGATCAAGTGTTTCTTTTAATGCCTCGTTTTCATGAACCTGTTTCTGAACGGCTGCTGTTTTGTCTTTCAGGCTTTGCTCCTGTTGTTTCAGCCTGTTTTCACCTTCTACTAACTTCTGGCTTCTCTGGGTAACTTCTTTTTCGTGCTGGCTTTTTAACTGAGACCAATGTTCTTTTGCTTCAAGTAACTTCTTTTCTTTAATTGTTTCTGCCAGTGTTGTGGCATCTTCGATCGATTTTTTGGCTTGCGCCTCTGCTCTTTTTGTTATTTCTTCTGCCTCTTCAAGGTCTTTTTTCGTGTTTTTGGCAAAGATCATTTTGCCCAGAAAAATACCTATTACTAAAGCCACTATCGCGGCAACGACAGCGACTATCGCGGTTTGATCCATAATTTTTTTTAGCTTTTATATGATGAACATTCATTTTCACTACCCCTCGTATAATTAATATTAAAATAATACTGTTGGGTTTAGATTTAGCGTGCTAAGTTACACAAACAATTTGGTTTAGAAATAAGCCCCTCCATACAAATAAATACCTAATGTTTAAAACTTCTTACCCGGGCAATAACGCGGCTCATTATCTTTATGCATCTTAACCTGATAATTATGGTTTTCCCCCTTGCACATGCTTTCTGCAATGTATCTGTAATGCCCCTGAAAAGTGAGCCTGACCACAAGGCCGAACAGGTAAGCCAGTTGCTGTTTGGTGAAGGTGCTGAAATAATAGAGGTAAATAGTAAAGACTGGGCATACATCAGTTGCAAATGGGATGGATATAAGGGTTGGTGTAAATTTTCTCAGTTAACAGTTGTATCCAGAAAAGAATTTAATACAGAGGTTAAACACTTTAGCACAGGGCAGGGAGCTAAAATTGTTTTCAAGGAAAGGGATATATGGTTGCCTGCAGGAAGTGAACTTAGGCTTAAGGTGGCCAAAACTTTACCTGACGGAATTGGGGCTGTATTTAAAGGGAAAAAGCTATCAGTGAAAGACACAGCTTTAAATTATGACAACCTGAAAAATGCTGCTATGGATTATCTATATGCTCCTTACCATTGGGGCGGCAGGAGCTCGGCAGGTATTGATTGCTCAGGTCTTACCCAGATGGCTTTTAAGCTTTGCAACCATTCCATTCCGAGAGATGCAAGCCAGCAGGCTAATGAAGGCGAGTTGGTAGATTTTCTGCAGAATGCCCAATGTGGCGACCTTGCATTTTTCGACAATAAAGAGGGTAAAATAGTGCATGTAGGTATTTTGATCGATAATCAGACTATTATTCATGCTGCCGACAGCGCAGGCCGGGTAGTTGTAGATAAAATTGATCAGGGTGGTATAATCAGTATTTCCTTACGGAAGCGAACTCATAATCTCAGGTTGGTAAAAAGGATAATTCAGAAAAGCACGATCATTTGAAGGTGTAGCTTTTAGTTATTAAATTCAAAAATAACACATGAATAACCTTTTGCTCTATATTAACATGCCCCTTACTTTTTCTTTCATTGATCTTACATACCTTTAAAGACAATTTTTATCTACTCTCTTTAAATCTATGAAATATGAAAAATGCAATCTTAGTTTTTGCTGTTCTTTCTATCAGCATTTTTGCCTGTAAAAAAAATCACAATACGGTTACTGCTCCTCCTCCCACAACTACTCCTACTGGCAAAATTGACGATGATTATGGTTGTATAAGCAGATTAGTTACAACTCCAAAGGATATTATCGTCAAACCGGATGATTATATATATGCCCAGCAATTACTGCAATCCGGCAATATTGATCAATCAAACTTTAAAATACTAAGTGTCAGATATGATACTTTCAAGAATTATAATAACCAGATAAAGCATGAGGTAATCATATTTGAACAACAGTTTATTAATAACCTGCCATTGCTAAACATTGAGGGTGAATATGTTTTTATGGATGGCTTGTTTGATTGGACTGGTGGAAAATTTGCCACTTCATGCAGCCTGGATACAATACCTGCCCTTCGGTTAACTCAGGTTAGGAAATTGTATGTTACGGCATTGGCCGCCTCAAATTCACCTGCTTATTTAAAAACCTATAAAGATAGCTGCCTTGTAGCAGAATTCGGTTATTATGATATTAATTCCGGTACTGTAAATCATACTATCAACTTTGTAAAAGCATGGCATGTTTATCCGATTAACAGTGGGCTGCCAACAGCTTATTTTAATGACAATGGCACTTTGCTATGGTTTGCTAATGGGATTGTCAACTAATTTAATGAATTGCTACTACTCTTTTTTATTATCCTGTTATAGCTAAAATACATAGTCTGTAGCTATAATGATCGTAACTTTGCTCCACTAAATGCGCCTAAATGAGTGTCAGCAAAGTTTCCCATCCGGGATTATTACAAAGTGTGCTTACCAACAAATGCCCCCATTGCCGTAAAGGAGATCTGTTTATAAATCCTAATCCATACGACTTAAAGTCTACTATGAAAATGCCTGAACACTGCCCAGCTTGTGGACAGAAGTTCGACCTTCAGACTGGTTTTTATTTTGGCACCGGATATGTAAGTTATGTGATGACCATTGTTTTAAGCATCCTGTCATGTATTGCCTGGTGGCTGACCATTGGCATTGGCCTCAGAGATAACCGTATATGGTGGTGGCTTATTTCGAATGCAGCGCTACTGGTAATATTACAACCAATGATTCAGCGCCTGGCCAGGTCAATCTGGATAGCATTATTTGTAAAATATGATGCCGGATGGAAGAATGATGGTATGGTTGCCTGATAATTACTAACTTTAGTATCAAATTCAGCATCTCCGGATTGCTACCTTCCCGAAAACAATGAGAGTAAAGCTGCTACTTATATTATTGCTGATGCAGGCCAACCTGGCTTTCTGCCAGGATGGCTGGGTATATAAAGGCACCTTTAACTTCGGCTGCAACCTCATTTTGAATTACAGCCGTGGCAGCACTGCATTCCCTGGGTTGAAAGTGTTTGCCGGCTTGGGTATCAACGGTGTTTATCAGAATCATTTCATGTTGAATTATGGGCCATCGCTTTCCATTTATACCAAAACAATAGGCGCTAACCTTAATCCGCTGGCCAGTGATTTACAGATTGACTTTGTAAATTCCTTTTCTTTCGGAGCAGGCACCACCAACCTGCCCTATTATAAAATGTTCCGTACCCTGGATAATGGTTCCTACTACAATGTAATGCTGGATAAGGCTTACGCCCTGCTTTTAACCAGCAATTTCATTTTAAACAACCATAAGCGCAACCAGGTGGTTGGAGCAGTTACTCTTTCTTTCCCTCACTTCACTATCAATTATTTCAATGATGGAGGGGCACCTTTCTATCTGATACCTATTGCTGATAACCTGGACAGGTACTGGACCGGAGGGCTATCGGTATTTGTGCATAATGCTGATAATTACAAGATCAATTTCAACAGCTTTGAAGCCAGTTTTGTACAGTTTACCGGGTACAGCCCGTTGCTTTTTGAAGCCTGCAGTATGCTGGGTATATATATGCCCAACTACAACCTGCAGTATGAAGAAGGCACCAATGCACCAAAATCTGCCAATTACAATACCTCTATGTACGACATCAAATTTTTCCCGATGAAGGGTTATGGTGTAGACATAGGTGCTATGGGTGCATTGAAAGACCGGTCGTACAGGCGCATGAAAGAATATTATTATTATGGCCTGCAAGACATTGTTCATGTAAAAGGAGGATTTTCATTGCACCCCAATAATGACACACAGCATTTTTTCATAGGTGGTATATATAATAATTTTAGCATTGTCAACTTTTAAAAAAATATTAAATATCCTGCTTATATCGGCAATCATTACTGGTTGTGCACCTAAGAATATACCCTTCAGCACCAGCAACTTCAAGCATCAGTCTTTTTATACAGTACTGCCCGAAATACTGAACAAGAAACTGAAAATAGATTCTTTGGTACTCTACGAAACGACCTTTGAAGAAAAACCTTATGAAGGCTATTATGTAGTCGACTATTCGGAGGTAAATGCGCAGAACGAAAAGAACATTTTGCACTATAAAGACTTTAAGGGATTTTACCAGAAGCTCTACATCATGCGATTGGTTACTACCCCAAAGGACTCCATTGCCATCTACTTTTCACTTAAGTACAATGCTTTTGACCAATGTGTCGGTTTCGGGCCTTCCTATATCGGCTGGGTGGATGACAGGAAGAAGTCGATCTATTTTTTCAATGAGTTGTATACCAAGGGCAAGAAAAACATTTATTCACTGCGAAAAAGCAGGTTGCCACTGGGCTTATATATGAATGCCAAGGAATGGGAACCGGGAAAAGTAATTAACATTGAGAAGATGGTTGTTGAGAAGTCGTATGAGATAGGTAACAATGTGGTTATTGATGTGGCGCGGATTTTCCGGGATCCAGATGCACTTAAATTTGTGTACCTGGGATCGGAGAAGATAGAATAACCAAGCGCGATTTCCAGGGAGGGGAGTAATTTCATATTAAATAATTATTTTACCACTCTACCTTTTATTATGTTAGCTGATTTTCAAAGGTGTTTAAGTTGCGGACTTTGAAATTTCCCATTACACCCTATTGTTGCAGGAATAGGGTCCCTATTCGTCTCTCCTTTTTTCCGGTTGCCCAGTCCAGTATGAACAACATACCCCACCCTGAGTAAAAAATTGCTTCTGGATCATTTTGGGCGGTAATCAGGCAGCAACGTGATGTAGCGTTTCATGAGGTGCGCAATTCGAACACCCCTGTCTTGACTTAACGTCCCTTCCTAAAAACGGAATTTACCACCTCCCTTTGGGCTGTCGCTCAGGGAAGGCTCAAATTATATCCGCACTTGAATGTTGCCAACGCCACTGAAGCTTTATAGATGCTATAAGCCGGGACAACAATCATATTTTATCTTTTTCTCCATTATCGACATCCACCGAATGTTAAACTTCAACTTAATGACTACAATTAGTTTCTGTTTTAGCCATAATAAATTATCTTTGCCATAACCCTGTTCAAACTATTTATTAATTTTCAAAAATTATCTGATAATGTCGGTACTTAATTTTCATCCGCAAATGCTCTTTGGTATGCCTAATGCCGGGGAACTGGTTATTACTTTACTCATCGTGGTAATATTCTTCGGTGGCAAAAAGATACCGGAGCTGGCAAAAGGCCTGGGTAAAGGAATCCGTGAGTTTAATGAAGCCAAAGATGGCATTAAAAGTGAAATAGAAAGCGGCATGAAGGAGAAAGAAAAAATTCCTGCATCCAATACCACTACCAACTCCCGGGAAACTACAATTTAATCAGTTTTTACTACCTCACCACCGGAAACACATTTTACCAGAATTATCATTTATCCACTTCCCTCTTCCAGGGTTGCATGGCAGGTAAATGATGTTCAAATTAATTCTATCCACTTATTGCGTTATTAATCGTTTTTTTGAGACTTCCAGGAATGTGAAGAGCACAATTGTTTTTCAAATATGCTTCTAGGATGGCCTAAGAAAAAATTATAAGGAACAGATACGTTGAAAGGATTTTATCGGGCATAGCTCCGTTTTAGCGATATAACTACAATAAAAACATGCAATACAGAATAATATTTTCTTTTATTTTCATACTCTTATTTGCTGTGCAAACCAATGCTCAGCAACCTCTACCGGTTACGGTAAAGGTCAATTCTGTTGCAAAAACAGATACTGCCTTAAAGAATAAATCGGTTGGGGTTTTGCAGCATACCAATGGCCTGCTGGCCAGCAATCTGCCGGCTGCTGCTGATGGCAAAAAAGGTTATAACCACGTTCCGCTGGCAGGTGAAAAATCGTACTTCGGTGAAAAGAACGACTATGTAAATGATTTTGTACGTAAGTATCTCGAGCTGCATTATAATACACTAGGTAATGTGCAGGGCCGCAGTTCTACCCCATTCTCGGTAATAGATGATGTGCTTGAAAAAAAGAACCTGCCAAAAGAGCTCAAATATCTTGCAGTTATTGAGTCGGCTCTGAAGCATAATGCAGTTTCATCGGCAGGGGCGGTTGGTCCGTGGCAACTGATGAAAACGACAGCAGAAATGATGGGCCTCACAGTGACCCGTAAAAATGACGAGCGCAAGGATATGCTGAAATCGACCAGCGCCGCTACCAAATACCTGGAGTTGCTTTACAGCCAGCTCAATGACTGGCTGCTGGTGATTGCAGCCTACAATAGTGGTCCTGTTCCGGTTCAGAAGGCTATTGAGCGCACCGGCAGTCACAGCTTCTGGGATATAAAACCCTACCTGCCACAGGAAACACAGGGCCATGTGCTGGCATTTATTGCTACAGCAAGTATTTTCGAAAACCTCAGCAAGTTCATTAACCTGGGCAGTATACCTGTTGACTTTAAATTTGGCAAAGAAGAAGAAGCGCCGGCTCCGGTTCCAGCTGCTGTTGCATCATCAAAAGATGGTGGTGCAAAACCAATAGCTATAGCGCCAGTAAGCAAGGTATCATGGACAGATGAAGAACTGAAAAACATGACTATGGTGCGTATTTCGGAGCCATTGTTTCTGGATTACATAGCCCAGGATATCAACTTCGATAAAAAGACACTGGCCAGGTGGAACAACGACTACGATTTGTTCATCTTTAAAACTTACCCTACCCCTTACTACAATCTCCGCATTCCGAAAGATAAACTGGAAACCTTTCTCTCGAAAAAGGAAGGCATATCCAAAAGATCGAAAGTTTATTTTGCAACAATAAAATGATGTTATTACACGCAATTTTAAAAAGTTGCACGCGGAGGCGCAGAGGCGCAAATATATAACCCAAATTAAGCAGATCATAAAAGCAAGAACGCAAAACCATCAATTCATGTAATGCGCAATTTTATGTCTCTTTATATTAGAATAAGCTGGCGAAATAAAACCTCCGGATTTTTGAATATTATTTTTGGAATTTGAAATTTTCTAAATTACCTTTGCAGTCCGTAAAAAAAATAAAATTGAATGGCAAATCATAAAGCAACCAGAAAAGATGTCCGTCAGAGTGAAGCCCGCAGGGAACGTAACCGTTACTATGGTAAAACAACCCGTAATGCTATTCGTAATTTATTAGCCACAACCGATAAAGCCGTTGCACAGGAAAACCTGAGTAAAGTAGTATCTATGATAGATAAGCTTGCTAAACGCAACGTAATTCATAAAAACAAAGCAGGCAACATCAAATCCGGTATCGTGAAGAGGATTGCTGCCCTTGCTTAATATTCCATATCCACTATATCATAAACAGCCCTTCTCATGGGCTGTTTTCTTTTTTTGTACTTACCAGCCTGCAATGCCATGCTCCTCCGCTAAATATACGGCGGCACGCGGTCAGCATCGGCGAAGCATCCTGATCGATTACTATAAATATATAATCCCACCGGGATTACCAATGAACCGAAATAGTATGAATAAGAAATGAAGCTGAGCGTTGAACTCAAGCTACCTTATTACTGTTATACTACCCTTTTTATTGATTTGGTTTCCGTTTTCGCAAATAACCTCTACCACCCAAACATATACATCGGGCAATGGCTGATTACCTTTATAGGTACCATCCCATGAATTGATATCATCGTTGGGGTCCAGGTTTTCTTTTTCAAACAGCAGTTCACCCCAGCGGTTATACACTCTGAATGATTTTATTTTCTTTACTCCAAAACCACATCGCGGATAAAATACATCATCCTGCCCATCGCCGTTTGGCGTAAATGCATTGGGCACAAATACCGAGTTAATGCAATCGCACCCTGCTGAGACTTTAAACGTATCAACGGAGGCCATTACACAAGTATCAAAGCCTTTTACCCAGAAAACACCCGTATCTGATATAGTACGCTTAAAGGCAATCACTCCATCATTCCATACATAATTAGTATACCCGCTGTGAGCCTGCAACATTAAACTGCTACTCAGGCAGAGCTCTGTTTTGGTAGATGTAACGCCCTTGGGAGATGCTTTTATCCTGAAAGTATCTGCAAATGCATTGGTACAGCTGTCAAACGATGTAACCCAAAATACACCGGTATCAGATACAGTTTTGATTGAGCCTGTATCCCCATTGTTCCAGATGTAATTTCTATAACCCGGAGGTGCAGTAAGAGTGGCAGTACTGCTCAGGCATATACTGATATTAGTGTCGGCTGTGTTTTTATAAATAGAAAAGGGAGTACTATACTTCGCCACAAAAAGCAATTCTCCGGTTGAAAAACCGGGAGATGGGAAGGTATCATTTGCAATTTTGAACGGATAACTGTCATAGTCGCTGCACATATACACATTGCCAAAACGGTCGCAGGCTATTCCGTTCTGATCGTCTCCACCGCTCTGCAGGGCTGTACTTCCGGCATAGGTTCCAGACGCACTAAAACCAGCTATAAATATCGGATCAGTACTCATAGGCGGTACTGGCAATATGTTCCCGTCTATACTTACCGGTCCGTTCATCCGTCCGCTTACCCATACCATACCACATTGCGAAACGGCAATAGAGTAACCCCAAGCCCCTAATCCGGAATCAACGGCAGGACCGATCGTTTTTGACCAGATAACATTGTTAGCCGGGTCAAATTTTACCAGATATAAAACAGGTACTGTATCGGGGTTACTGATTACCGAACCGCTGAATGAAATGCTGTTGTCCTTTAAGCCACCTGTCATGTACACGTTATTGGAAATATCGGATGCAAGGCCTATTGCATATTCATTACCATTCCCACCACTGCTGCTTGCCCAGGTTGGGCTGCCCGATGCATCATAACGAGCAATAAAAGCCACTTTACCTGCACTTGTATTGGTTATGGAAGATGGACCAAACGTCAGCAAAGGCGAATCAAAAACACCTGCCAGGTAAATGTCGCCGGCTGAGGTTATGGTAATGCCATAAGCTTCATCATTACCAGTTCCTCCGGCTCGTTTGGCCCATACAACACTGCCGGAAGGATCGTATTTTATGAGCAGAATATCATTGGTAAGGCCAGATGGATCGGTATTGACCAAAGCCGTTGACCCTATAACTATTGATAACATTTTAAAATTCGCCACTACATACACATTGCCAAATTTATCGGTTGCCACGCCTCCACAACCAAGGGCAGGAGCTATGTTTCCAAGGGTAGTATTATTCCACTGGCAATTTCCGGCATTTACAGCCCATAGCACATTACCTGCCAGATCGTACTTAACCAGGAAATACTGAGTATTGGGGAATACAGAATTAGTGAGGGTGTAGCTGCCAACCTGGATAGTGGCGCTTTTGAATGAACCAAACATAAACGAATTGCCAATCTGGTCGGTGGTAATACCAATAAGGCAGGAATTACCATTCTGGGTACCGCTGGCCCAAAGGACGTTAGCATTGGCATCATACTTGGCGATTACACATTGATAGTAGCCCGGGCCTGAATCAGGAATAGTATCAGCGCCAAAAATAACAGGATAAATACCAAAATTAATTCCGCCCACAAAAACATTGCCAGTGGGGTCGGTAGCCACAGCCCAGCCGTCAACACTGGAACCTCTGTTACCCCTGCCCCATTGCCAGGATTGCGCCGACACAGCAGATACAAAGTTGATTAAAAGAAATAAAATCAGTGTAAGGGTTACTCGCATCAAAAGAATTTCTTAAGGTGTAAATAAAATTAATGAAAACTACTTACAAATCGCGATCAGCGCCAGATATTCCACACAAAATCCATTCCTGCTCCTGAGATAGAGTTCAGGCATACCTTGAAATACAGTACTTTAAAAGACACTGAAAATTGTAAAAAGGTTGGCAGGATTATATCTTTAACGCACCAGCGTCACATCCCCCTTCATACTCTGCTTCGTATTATTAACCCCTGATTTGTATTTAAAGTATAGGTATAGGCACTTAGGTCGCAATATCAATCCTTTGATAACAAGCGTATTGGATCATTTTTGACCATTCTTTTTATAAGGGTATCAAAGATTACTCCCATTTTTTGTCTTCTGTTATATCTA
>CAIVEH010000253.1 GCA_903904855.1 uncultured Bacteroidota bacterium
CTTTGCATCGCATTTAGATCCTAAACCACAATTTTATATTGATGGATTTGGTAGATTATAAAAAATAAAAAAATAAAAATGTATAAGAGTTTTGATTAGATTAATATAATATCCTAACATGTAAATTTAATTTTATGCGAAAATTTCTCTTGCTTATTTCTGTCTCTATTTTAGCAATATGCCATAAAAGTGGAGCCCAATGTTTCCCGGAACAATTGTACGACAAAATTATTAGTGGTTACCATGGGTCAATTGCGTTGCTCCATGACGGGTCTTATCAATGCTGGGGCGAAGATCTAGATAGTACCGGATCAGGAAACCAGGGTACGCCAGTATCCATCAATGTAGCCCATTATCCCCGGCTCACGGGAACCGCACTCAAAGCCGCAGTCGGGGGTAGGGGTAGCACAAAAGACCAGTACTTTCTATTGACAACAACCCACCTTTTTGCGTGGGGGCCAACAGGGAATGTATTGAATTCGGCCCTCACTCCAAGCAATACATTTCAAAAGGTTACATCTGCCTCTTTCACAAATGCAGACTCAACTGGTCTTCCGGCAATTGGTGGTCCTTCACACGTAACTATGTTGTTTGCTACGTATCAGACCTTGACTATTGTAACAGATTCTGGTTTTGTATATGTTATTACCCAGGCTGATGCCAATTTGCAGGGTGACGGATCCGGGTCGATTACAAGTACCACATGGCACAAAGTAAAAATTAATTCCTCAACTTATCTTACTGGTGTAACATCAATTAGAGGTGAGGTAACAGGTACTGGAAACGGGGCACTTATGGCTACCACAACTTCCGGAAATGTATATGTCTGGGGACCTTCAGTGTATATGGGTGACGGAACATATGCCACCGCCAAAAATTATGCAACCCAGATGACTTTGCCATCTGAATTCAACTCTACCAATAAACCCTATATGATTGGTGTTACCGGTGGCACATCAACTACCTATACTTCTGGTGGAGGAGCCATAGCTCCATCAACCAAGGATACAAACAGTTTTTATGTTTTAAGCGCATCAGGAACTTTATATTCTTTAGGCTATAACGCAGATAAACAATTAGGTGACTTTACTACTGTTACCCGAACAACCTGGGTACATGCAAAAAAGACAGCTACTCAAAACTTTACTGATGTAAACTATTTCTCGGTGCAGGAAGCAGATAATACTTTTCCAGCTGTAGCTGTAGTATCAGATTCCGCCAATATTTTATTTTGCTGGGGTTACAGTAGTTATAATATGCTCGGTACAAGTGTCGATTCTTCGACAAATCCTCATGTTGCAGAAGGATTTGCTCCTGGCGGCGATATTGCACTTTTCCCTGAAATGGGAGGGCATACCCTGGTTTACCTTAAAGCAGGCAGTTCGCAATTCTGCTATATTGGTCATAAGATTAATGGAAGTATGGGCGATGGAGTTATTACGGGGGCCAGTGTGCCAACATTCGATTGTTCAGGCACACCAACAGTGTGGGTTTGCGGAAGTGTCCCTGTAGCTGGTAATGATACTAATTCAGTAATATCTGCAAGCCCCAACAATATAATTGCTGATGGTCTTGCTACAACTACAATTACCCTTCAGCTAAAAACTTCGAATAGCCAGGGTGATACCAACCTGACTACTACAGGTGGTTTGGTAACCATGTCGGCAACGCATGGAACATTAGGTGCCGTTACAGATCATAATAACGGAACCTACACAGCTACACTCACAAGTTCGGTTACTGCAACACCGGCTATAATTTCATTTACACTCGTAGGTGCAACCGATGTTTTAAATACTTGTACAGTTAATTTTACACCCGACGAAATTTATGGACCATCATCTGTTTTGGTAGGGTATACCATAAACTTAACTGATACAACAGTTGGAGGGACCTGGACAAGCAGCAATACATCACACGCTACTGTTGGTTCCTCTACAGGAATAGTAACAGGCACTGGTTCGGGAGTGGCAACGATAACATATACGGCTGGTGGATATTATGCTACCTATCCTGTAACAGTGAGTATGGCAGCCATAACCGGACCAAATACAGATACTGCAGGTCAGACCATCACTCTGGCTGATATTTGTCCCGGAGGTACCTGGAGCAGCAGCAATACCGGAGTAGCAACCATGGGATCCGCAGGTATAATGACTGGTGTTGCAGCTGGAACAGCAACAATTACATATACTATAGGTGTAGGGTATGTTGTTTACCCGGTTACCGTAAATGCTATGTTGCCAATAACCGGCCCGTCTTCCGTATATGTAGGTAATGCCATTTCCCTTGCAAATGCCAGCCCGGGAGGCACATGGAGCAGCAGCAATACAGGGATAGCAACAATTGGCACATCGGGAATAGTAACGGGAGTAACTATAGGCGATGTAACTATTACCTATACAAAGGGAAGTGCGTATGTTACACATGATGTAACCATTAATCCAATTTCAGCTATCACAGGGGCATCAATTGTGTATGTGAATAATAATGTGAGCCTGTCGGATGTAACGCCAGGAGGTACCTGGAGCAGCAGTAATTCTGCAATAGCATCAATTGGAACTTCAGGAACATTGACCGGGGTAAATGTGGGGGTAGTAACTATAACTTATACACTGGGTGGTGCTTATGTGACCTATACAGAAACCGTTAGTATTGCGCCAATAACAGGCCCTTCATCGGATACTGCTGGTCAAACCATTTCGCTTGCCGATGCCAGTGCCGGGGGAACCTGGAGCAGCAGTAACACAAGTGTTGCTTCTATCGGTACTTCAGGTGTAATGACAGGTGTTGCAGCAGGTAATGCAACAATAACCTATACCCTTGGTGGGAACTATGTAATCTACCCGGTTACGGTTAATGCAATGTTGCCCATAACCGGTCCATCCTCAGTATATGTAGGTAACGCCATTACTCTTGCTGATGCCAGCACAGGGGGCACATGGAGCAGCAGTAATACAGGGGTAGCAACAATTAACTCTTATGGAGTGCTGACAGGAGTAACCACTGGTGGGGTTACTATAACTTACACAAAGGGTGGGGCGTATGTTACATATGATGTTACTATTAACCCGATATCTCCTATTACTGGAGCAACATCGTTATATGTTAATAATAGTATTGCGCTAGCCGATTTTACCCCTGGTGGTACCTGGAGCAGCAGCAACACAGGAATAGCAAGCATTGGTACATCAGGCTCAGTAAGCGGTGTAAATGTTGGTAACGTAACAATAACCTATACACTGGGTGGCGCTTTTGTTACCTATACTGAAACGGTTAGCATTGCTCCTATAACAGGTCCATCAACTGATACAGCAGGGCAGACTATATCGCTTGCTGATGCCAGTCCTGGAGGAACCTGGAGTAGCAGTAACACCGCAATTGCCAATATAGGTACTGCCGGTGTCATGACAGGTGTTGCAGCTGGCAACGTTACAATAACCTATACTATTGGTGGAAACTATGTCACTTATCCTGTTACAGTAAATGCAATGTTACCCATAACCGGACCGTCTTCAGTATATGTTGGTAATTCCATTACACTTGTTGATGCCAGCGTGGGAGGCACATGGAGCAGCAGTAATACGGGGGTAGCGACAATTGACCCTTCGGGAACTGTAACTGGAGTAACAACCGGAAGCGTAACTATAACTTATACCAGGGGCAGTGCGTATGTTACCTATGGCGTAACCATAAATCCAATATCACCAATTACCGGAGCAACATCTGTATATATTGGTAATAGTATTACTCTGGCAGATATTACACCGGGCGGTACCTGGAGCAGTAACAATACAGGTATAGCTGCAGTAGGTACAAATGGCGTAGTTTCTGGTGTTGCTTTAGGATCAACGACTATAACTTATACTTTAGGTGGCGCCTATGTGATCTATGCAATTACTGTCAATGCCTTGCCACCTCTTACCGGACCAACCGGGGTGTATATTACAAACACCATCACACTTACCGATGCAGCAGCTGGTGGCACATGGAGCAGTAGCAATACAGGCATAGCAGGTATAGGTACTTCTGGTATTGTTACCGGAATTGCAATAGGAACAGCCACAATTACTTATACGCTGGGAGGAGCATATGTTACCTACAATATTACCGTTAATCCTTTGGCGCCGATAACCGGACCTGCCTCAGTTTTAATTGGTAGTACCATCACACTTGCTGACCTGACAACCGGCGGCAGCTGGAGCAGCAGCAATACATCTCTTGCTACGGTGGGAACATCAGGTATCGTTACTGGTGCTGGTGTTGGCAGCGTTACTATCACCTATTCTATTACTGGGAATTTTGTAACCTACTCCGTAACTGTGAATACTTCTTCCTTCAGTGGTATTCCAGCAGTCTGCCAGGGAGCTAATACAACCTTGGGTTATACGCCAGGCGGAGGTACATGGGCGAGTGCAAATTCTGGTATTGCCACAATTGGTTCATCCAGTGGCATCCTTACAGGTGTGGCTTCAGGAACAGTTATCATCAGTTATACCTATTCAGGATCAACATATACAGAAACAATAACAGTAAATCCGTTGCCCACAGTTCAGTCCATTACCGGTTCCGGCGGCTTGTGTGTTGGCAATACCACTACGCTCAGCACCGCAAGTACTGGGGGCGCATGGAGTTCAGGAAGCAGTATTGTTACAGTTGGCACAGGTGGTGTAGTAACAGGATTCGGAATGGGAACTGCGAACATTTCCTATTCAGTTACAGACATTAATGGATGTACAGGATCATCGATCAAATCAATTACTGTTGCTGGATTACCCAATTATCTATATACCGGAGCAGGCACTGGCGCAAATACGGCTACAGGTGATGGTGGTCCAGCCTACCTGGCTACCTTAATGGGCCCTAGAGCATTATGTTCTGATACAGCTGGAAATGTGTATATAGCTGATGTGATGACTAACACCGTAAGGAAAATTGGCACTAATGGTTATATAAGTACAGTAGCAGGCAATGGCGCCACAGGCAATGCAGGCGATGGTGGTCAGGCTACTGCTGCCCAACTGAATATGTCGGGTGGTGGTGGATTATATGTAGACAAGGCTGGCAATATGTTTATTTGCAATACTACGGGTATGACTATCAGGAAGGTAACAGCCTCAACTGGGATTATCAGCACTATTTGCGGAACCACAGTGGGAGGGTCTACTGGCGACGGTGGACCTGCAACTGCTGCAAAAGTTCAGGGACCTTTGGGTATTTGTAAAGATACCACTGGCAATATTTATTTTGCAGATGGAGGAAATGCAAAGATTCGACGTATAAGTGCTGGAACTGGAATAATCTCAACAATAATCGGAACTGGCTCTGGTGCCTATTCCGGAGATGGCGGACTGGGAATTGCTGCAAGAGTATACCTCCCTCGCGATGTAATAGCTGATAATTATGGTAATTTGTATATAGCTGATTATGGAAATAACGTAATCAGGAAATACGTGATTGCAACAGGTATTATTACTACCATAGCGGGTACCGGAGTGGCCGGAAATTCCGGAGACGGTGGTCCCGCTACCGCGGCTCAGTTATACTACCCGGCACGCCTTGCCTTCGACGGATCAAATAACCTGTTTATAGCCGACCAGTTTAATAATAGAGTGAGAAAGGTGAATCTTTCAACTGGTATTATCAGTTCTTCTATAGCCACAGGCACTTCTGGATTTTCCGGAGATGGTGGTCCTAGTGTTTTGGGAAAACTGACTCAGACTGCGGGTATTGCCATCACAAGGAATGGCAACATATATGTATCCGATATTACAAACCGCAGGGTTAGGGTATCGCCATTTAATGGCAGCATTTACATTACACTTGCAGGGGCAAGTACTATAACCTATGGAAGTTCAGTTACTTTAACCGCCAATCCGTCTATAGTCAGCAGTGATGCCTCACTTCAATGGTATAAAAACAATTCCGCAATTGGCAGCGGTGCCAATACGCTTACCGATGTTCCGACCGCATCGGGCACTACCTACTATTGTGTGCTGACCATAGCCCCAGAATGTGGCGCTACTTTTTACGATACCAGCAATATTATTACTATTACTATTCCAGGCCACAAGGCTGCAGATTCTTCTGCAAATATTATTAATCTGTCTGTAGTATCTGAAGGGATTACTATTTTTCCAAATCCGGTTCATGGTCAGTTGAATATTACTGTTACCGGCGTGGAGAATGGTACCATGCAGGTAAACGTTTATGACCAGCTAGGAAGGATAGTTGTAGCAAAAAACACAGTAGTGACCGAAAATCAGGTTTCTGAACTGGTGGATATGCAATCTCTTTCTGGCGGCATGTATATCATATCTGTTACCGATGCAGTTGGCAAAAGTAAATTTGTTAAGTGTATGAAGAATTAAATAAAGCCTATCATTTCATGATAAAAATGGCGCATTCCCTAATTGGGTGCGCTATTTTTATCATGAAATGCTGCTAATGGTTTTGAGTGTATAACTATTGCAATAAATTATTTGTATTTACTCGATTTAAAAACCACCTGCCTGTGCCGCTTCAGTATATCCCGCTCCATAATCCGCAGTTTCAGAAACTTTTCCTGCATCACCTGTTGGGCTATTGGGTCCTTTTCTTCGTTCAGCATGGTGGTTAGCTTCTCCTGTATGATAAGGATTTTTTTCAGTTCAAAATACGACATCGTGCTGTCCACATCATTTATATACGTCATAGCGCCCGTGGGCGATTCTATGCCATATTTCTCCTTCCACCGGGTGCTTATTTCCTGCCTTGGGTGCAGAAGTGAGGCCATAACGTCGCGTATCGCTTTTTCTGGGTAATTGATGAAAAAATGCAGTTCTGGCACATTCCCGAAATGTGCATAATGACTGAAATACTCCATAAACAGCCGCTGCACCATTGGTTCCTTTATCAGGTCAGCCCCTATGCGGTCTTCTATCAGCTTTGCTACCGACTCAAAGCCCTCGTAGGGTAGGTGGCCATATTCTATAAGTATCCGCAGCAACTGCCATTCCTGCTGCTCGTCTTTATCAGGTACTTTAAGTTCAGGTTCTGGTTCACCGGTAAGGTGCTCAGGATGCGGCATCACCTCATCGCGGCGCACATGCTTCTGTTCATTCTCAATCCGGTCTCTGATGTATTTATTGATCAGGTTGACCAGCCCGGTTTCATCCACTTTTAGTTTACGGGCAGCTTCACGGGTATAATGCGACTGCAGCGAAAAATCCTCCGCCTTATTGATCTTCGATATGCTCTCTGCAATCTCATTTACCAGCTTCGACATCTTCACTGGGTCATCGCCAGCCTCGTTTAGTCCCACCTGCAACCTGAAGCTGATCACATCCTGCTTGTGGCCTTTAATATATTCATGAAACTTAGCAGCTCCCTGTTTTTGCACAAAGCTGTCCGGGTCTTCGCCATCAGGAAGCAGTACAAGTTGCACATTAAAACTCTGACCCAGCGCCATATCCAGTCCCCGCAGTGCCGCCTTGATGCCGGCCGAGTCGCCGTCGTAGAGGATGGTGAGGTTTTTGGTGAGCTGACCTATGAGCCGCAACTGGTCTTCAGTAAGTGAGGTGCCGCTGCTCGATACCACATTCTCCACACTGCCCTGGTGTAGCGATATCACATCAGTATAGCCCTCCACAAGCAGGCATTCGTCCTGCTTGCTGATGGCCTGGCGGCTCTGGTACATACCATACAGAACCTTACTCTTTACATAGAGTTCGTTCTCCGGACTGTTGATATATTTGGGCGCTTTCTCATTGCTTTTGAGAATGCGGGCACCAAAACCCAGTATCCTCCCCGTCATCCCCTGAATAGGGAAAATCACGCGACCACGATATACATCGTGGTAGATGCCGTTGCGGTCCTTGGCCAGCCCTGCACGTGCCAGTATTTCGCTCTTATAGCCCTTGGTCAGTGCGGCCTGGTAAAATGCATCACCCTTCTCAGGGTTATATCCCAGCCTGAAGCGCTCAATAATCTCCTTTCTGAATCCCCGCTGCTTGAAGTACGACATACCTATCAGTTGCCCTTCTTCAGTATTAAGCAGCGTATCATGGAACCAGGTAGCCGCAAATTCATTCAGTATTCTCAACCCTTCTTCAGCCAGTTGTTTGTGCTGTTGCTCAGGGCTGCGCTCGGTTTCTTCAATGGTAATCTTATAATAGTCGGCCAGCCACCGCATAGCCTCCGGATAACTCAGCTTTTCGTGTTCCTGTATAAAGGTAACCACATTGCCAGCCTTGCCGCAACCAAAACACTTATAAATCCCTTTGGCAGGAGATACATTGAACGACGGTGTTTTCTCATTATGGAACGGGCAGTTGGCAATATAGGTACTGCCGCGTTTTTTGAGCCGCACAAATTGCCCCACCACATCCACAATATCGGCGCGGTTCATTATTTCCTGTACAGAGGCGGGCGTAATCATTGCCACGAAGTTAAGTATTAAGGGGATTGCATTGCCCGCCGAAGCATTTTTCTTGCGCAGGAGGATTGTCCAGTCTTTTTGCCTCTATACTGCTTCAGTGTCAGAACCTGCCGAGAGGTATCGAATGGGCACAGTTCAAGTTTGGATATCTATTGAATGTCCTAAATAGCCAAACTAAAATAAATTATAAAAATGATGGTCATTGGCAGATGTTATAAAAGTAAAATTAAAGAAAACCCTGCCAGGTGCATCAAAGCAACCTCAGGAAACGATGGAAATAGTCGCGCATCCGCTGGTCGGGATTTCTAATATCTATGTCGTTTTGTTAGTAAGCCATATAGGGCTTAAATCTGAATAGCCGGCGGTGAAACCGGTGGTAGTCAAAAATATATACTTACCCTGAACAGGGTCGAATTTGATCTGGGGTATCATGGTTATAATTAACTAAACGACTTTGGTTTGTAATACGCGAATTTCATATAGTAATATTATTATAAAAGAAAAATAGCCACAGAGTTGAAAATCCCGATTACTCAAGTTTACCGAAGTAATCTGTAGTCAGTATTGGCTGCACTAAAATTTTCTCCTTTCTAATCCTCATTGCAGGCGCTGCCACTTCAGCAAAATAGAAGCAATATGCATAGGCAACAATTTGCTTCTTTATTAATAAGCTGTATTTTGTTTGCAAATTCCACCAATCATGAGCAAACCACTGCTGTATCTGTTAGTTTTTTTTTCTTTTTCGTTGCAGGGGCAAACGATTGACCGCTATTTTGAGCGGATCAGGAATAATGATGCAGAGCTGGTGGCTTTCATATCGCAGATGCCCAAGGGTGGCGACCTGCACAACCATTACAGCGGCTCGGTATATGCCGAGACATATATTAGTTACGTGGTAAAACAGGATTATTTTATCAATAAAAATACGCTTGAGGTAGCTAAAGCGCTGCCTAAAAACGGAGCAGATGACTGGGCCCGGTTTTCGGAGCTTGCAAAAAGCAAATTGCTAGGGGCCTATAAACAGAAACTGATGCAGAAATGGAGTGTGAAAGATTATAATGGCGTAAGCTACCCGAGCGATAAGCAGTTTTTCGAAACATTTGCAGCGTTTGGTATTGCCAATGAAAGCCAGGAACGGCTGGATGTGGGTATTTTGGAACTCAAGAACCGTGCCAAGGCCGAACATGTAGCTTATATAGAGACTATGTTTACGGGTATAGGCTCCAAAATACCGGATCTGCACGATAATACGGTGCTCGATCAACTTGAAAAGGCGCAGGACATACGTGATGAACACACCACTACCGTGCTGCTGGATGAACTGTATAAATATTTCACGGAAAATAAAGCCAGTGTGTATGCCTCCGCACATAATGAGATGATTGAAAAAATGCACACTCGGTTGCATATAGACGATGAGTCGTTTACAATGCGGTATATGAACTATGTGAGCAGGGGAGGTGACCCTGTGTCGGTTTTTAAGAACCTGGTTTTGTCGTTTATATCGGCTCAGGAAAGCCCGTTGGTTGTTGGTGTGAATATTGTGGCCCCTGAGGATGGCGAGGTTTCTATGAGCGATTACTGGCTGCATATGCAGATGTTCCGGTATCTGCATTCCAAGTACCCAAAAGTAAAATACTCGATGCACGCCGGTGAGCTGACCCTTGGCCTGGTGAAACCTGAAGAACTGACCTGGCATATAAATGAGGCTGTGCGGGTGGCAGGTGCCCAAAGAATAGGGCATGGCGTGGATATGGCTTATGAAAGGAATCCGTACGAACTGCTGCAGTATATGGCCGATAATAAAATAGCTATTGAGATAAACCTTTACAGCAATGAATTTATACTGAAGGTGAAGGGAGATGATCATCCGTTCAAGCTCTATAAGGATTTTCAGGTGCCTATAGTAATTTCATCTGATGATGCAGGAATACTGAGAAGCAATATGATACATCAGTTTGAATTGTTGGCTAAGCGGTATAAATATGTTTCTTACCAGGACATAAAGAGGTATGTGTACAACAGTATTGATTATAGCTTTATTAAAGAAGACAGTTTGAAGAAAAAGCTGAAAGCACAGATGGATGCCGATTTCAGGAAGTTTGAGAAGGAAGTTGCAACGGCTTATGCAGAGTAGGGGGAGAGAAAAGTCTCACGCAAAGTCACGAAGGCGAGAGTCTTACTGTTGATAATTAACATTGAGTAATGATTAAGCACGCAAAAGCTATCAATGCTGCAATGCTGAATATTATTCTATTGAAATTATGCGTTTCAAAATAAGCCTGTGTTTTTGAATATGCAGCTAATAGTATTATCTTTATTTGGTTCATTCAAGAAATATATAAACAGTTATGCCCCCCGTTACTACTTCCATAAAAGCGCTCATTGTAGATGATGAGAATAAAGCCTGTGTTAATCTGAAAAGTCTCCTGTTGGATTATGTAGACCCTGAACTTAATATACTGGGTATGGCCAATAGTACCCGTGAAGCCGAGGAAATGGCTTTAAAATATACGCCAGATGTTTTATTTCTGGATATTGAAATGCCCAATGAAAATGCGTTTGGATTCCTGGACCGTATCTCGCCGGTAAGTTTCGAGGTAATCTTTGTAACAGCGTATGATGAGTATGCATTGCGCGCCTTTAAGCTTAACGCCATAGATTATATACTTAAGCCCATCAGCATTCCGGAACTAAGGAATGCATATGCAAAACTGAAAGAGAAGTTAAGCTTCAAGAAGTTGATCGCAGAGCAACAAATGTCTTATACCGACCTGTCGGAGCAGATAACCAGTAAAGCCAAGGGGCATAAGATAACGCTGCGCGGCACCAATTCGCTGGAGGTGGTTGAATTTGCAGATATACTGTTTGTGGAGGCCCAAAGCAGCTACTCACGGATAGTGTTCTTAAAGAACGGCGTAGAAAAGGAGTTGCTGCTGAGCCACCCCCTGTCGGAATATGAAGAATTGCTGCCCGATAATGTGTTTTGCAGGATACACAGATCCTACCTTGTGAATACTAAGCATATTAAGAAAATATCGGGAGATAATGCAAACCAGGTAATGATGAATAACGGACTGTTGATACCTATAAGCAGGAGGCGGTATGCTTCGCTGATTGAATTTCTGGAAGCCAATTAAAATAAATGAAAAGTAACCGCTACTTTTTAATCTTTACGGTACTGTTTTTTATCAATATACTGCAGGGTTATTGCCAGGATTTTCCATTGGTGCACTATACCATGGATGACGGGCTTCCCAGCAATACCGTTTATTCGATATACCGTGACAGCAAAGGCTATATGTGGATTGCCACTGATAAAGGGATATCAAGGTATAACGGAATAAGCTTTGAGAATTTTACCACTCTTAACGGATTACCCGATAACGAAGTTTTCTATTTCCAGGAAGACCTTACCGGCCGTATGTGGCTGGCAACTTATAATGGAGCACTATGTTATTATTCCAATGATTCCTTTCATACAGAAACCAATACTGATTTTTTAAAACGTCCTTTCAAGGCATCAAATATTAAACGTATAGTAGCGGAAAAGGACAGCAGTGTAACGCTGTGTTTTGATAAATCCCCGAAATTTATCAATATCAGGTATAATAAAATAAGCATAATAGATATCAGTAAATCGAAAGTACCCGAAATTATTGATAAAATACTTTCCATTGAAAAAATCAACGACAACCGCTACCGGCTTACTTTTCATGGTGCACTTTATGAAGTAGATACACTTGGTAATCAGCTTTCGGCGGGTAAACTGCCTTCGGTGCCTCAGAGTAATAAAGCTCCGGAAGGCTGGAAAGTAGCTTTTACACAGAACCAGAGTTATATATTTAATGACCAGTGCCTTTATAATAAAGAAGGCACGATAGTGAAATTCTTTAATGATACTTTTCTCAAGAAGAATGCACTGCTGATTGTTTATCAAAACAGCCTCAGCTACTTTTTTACTACCAATAATGGCGTAATTCTCAATAACAATCTCAGGATTCTGCAGGGTAATACGGTAAGCTGCTTTACACAGGATAAAGGAAATAATTACTGGGCGAGTACCTTAGGTAACGGATTATTTATCCTGGACAAATATTTTATGAATACCCACATCTATAAAGATGCCTACAAGGGTAAGATACTCCATACCTATGCACAGAATGGGCATATTTATTTTACAGCTAAAGACAATAATCTTTATGAGCTTATTGCCGGGAAAGTATCTCCGGTATTCAATTTTAGTCCTTATATGTCGGATGATGCACGATTGCATAATTCAATGGTTTTTCAGATAGACAGTAATTTTCATTTTGTATATGCCGACAGTAAGGGGGGAGTTGCAATTGAAAATCTGCTGAACCGACCCTCTGGTTTCAGAAGGTTTACCCTGAACCTGATGAACTCAAATGTATTCAATAGCGCACTGAGAGTGGGGAACACGCTTTATGTAAATGCGAATAACCGTATACTGGGTATTGATCTGCCTGCCGGCAATGCCGGTGGACTGCTTAAATTTAAAGTATTGAGTGATTCGGTAAAGAATGAGAAGATTTTTGGCTTTGCAAAGGCGCCTGATAACAGCATCTGGTATTCAACACTTAGTCATGTTTACCGTATCGAAAACGGACAGGGTGTCGTCAAGTTAAGGTTCAATAATACACCCTTCAGTTATTTTGATTTTTGTGGCGATTATCTTGTAGGTTATACATCCAATAATAACCTTTATGTATGCAAAAATTACAATAAAACTGCAACCTGCGATACTATTCCTGGCCAGAATTGTCTGTGGGATAAATTTTATAAGCTTGATGCCAACCACCTGCTTATAACGACCAACAATGCCTACCGGATACTGACACTGAATACAATGACAATATCGGTAATTGATTATTCTTTTATGCCTAAGCTGGCAGATGCAATATCATCAGACGGAGAGAATGTGTATTTTTTTAAAAACGGCACCATAACTTCTTTTGAGTTAAACAGGTTATTTATGCCTGTCGAGCCGCCCAAAATATTTTTTACCTACCTCCATGCGGGCAATCAGTCATTCCGCATCCTGCAGGAACTACGGATTAAATCGCAGGATGCCAGAAATATCAGTATCGATTTTTCTACACTGTCACTAAATGGCAGGGATGTCAGTTATTTATATTCCGTATCAAAAGGGGAAGATAACTGGCTGCCTCTTACAGGTGAACAACTGAACCTGTTGAATCCGGCCTCTGGGTATTACTATATTAAGATAAAGGCCAAAACAGTATCGAGCGGTTATTCCTCACCAGTAGTCTTTACCCTTTATGTGGATCAGCCTATATGGATGAGGTGGTGGTTTATTACTTTATGTGTATGGGCTTTAATTGCCATTATAGCGGCGCTGATGAGATACAGGTTGTTGGTGATTTTGAAGAACAAGGAAAAAGCATACCAGTCAGAGATTAAGTTCATGAAATCGGAGTATAAGGCTATGAATGCTTTGATGAACCCTCATTTTATTTTCAATACCCTCAATAATGTGCAAAGCCTGGTAAATGCCAATGACAAAGTTGCCGCCAATGAATACCTCAGAATTTTTGCCGACCTGATAAGACAGAACATGCACAATATCTCCAAAGAAATGATCCCTTTGCAAAAGGAAGTAGATCTTGTTGGTAATTACCTTTCGCTGGAAAAACTCAGGTTTGAAGACAAACTCACCTACAACATTATCATTGAAGACAACCTTGACTTGACTGAAATAATGGTACCCCCTTTGTTAATTCAGCCCCTTGTCGAAAACTCCATTAAGCATGGTATCCTGCCATTAAGAAATAAAAAAGGTATCATCAATGTGGAGATATTTGAAAAGGGAAATGATCTGTACATAGAAGTTAAAGATAATGGTGTTGGTATGGGGCATAAAAAATCGAATGAAAATCCGCTGCACGAATCCTACGGCCTGGGTAATATCCGCAAGCGTATTGAACAAATGGGTATGATCCAGAACAAAAAAATAACCTTCACTATAGAAGAGAAAATGGGGAAACCGGATCTTCAAACCTGGACGGTAGTAACTATAGTAATACCATTTGCCTGAGGGTATTATAATATACCATTAGTCGCTTTTTGAGATTTTACAACTTTTTAAAAGTTGTAAAATCTATCCATAATACCGTTTGCCTGAAGTTAATAATGATTATTTAAGGTATATTAATTGGCATATTTGATCAATGAAAACCTGTTTTTTGACCGTTCAGAAATTTTTTCGACCGTTCAGAAACTTGTTTTGGCCAAAGAGCAGGGAGGCAATAGCTTGCAGCTTAATAATAATTTTATCAGATACGGTTTGCGGCCCTTATAATTTCTTCTCACTCAAAACTAATTGAAAGCCATGGTATCGCTCCATGGCTTTCAATTATTAAGATACTATGTGTAGAGTGGGATTTGGAATTAGGATTTTGGATGTTTACTTTCGATATAAATTGAATCGATTTTACTTTGCATAAACTAATCATAAATATCTCATCGCTGTGTAATATAGAAACCACAGACGAATGCATCGACCGGAGGTCAGGAGCTGAAATGTCTGTGCTTCCGGTACTAGATAATGCATGGCTGCTGTCTGAAAATGGTATTATACACAGCTTCGGGAAGATGGCTGATCTGCCGGAAATCCATGCCGATGAAACGATTGATGCCACCGGCAAAATGGTGCTGCCTGCCTGGGTGGACAGCCATACCCACCTGGTGTTTGCAGCACCAAGGGATGGTGAGTTTACCGACAGGATAAAAGGCCTGAGTTATGAAGAGATTGCCCGCCGGGGTGGGGGTATACTCAACTCTGCCCGCAGGCTCAATGCAATGGATGAAAATGAACTTTATGAGCAGAGCCTTGCCCGGCTCCATGCTGTAATGGCCACCGGAACAGGCGCAATTGAAATAAAAAGTGGTTATGGCCTGTGCCTTGAGGGTGAACTGAAAATGCTGCGCGTAATCCGCCGCTTAAAAGAAAATGCTCCCATACCTGTTATGGCTTCTTTTTTAGCTGCTCATGCCTATCCGCAGGAGTATAAGCAAAATAAGGAAGGTTATATAAATCTGATCATTAATGAAATGCTGCCTATTGTTGCAGGGGAGGGCCTTGCCGACTTTATGGATGCATTTTGTGAAGAAGGTTTCTTTGGTGTGCCGGAAACTGACCGGCTGCTGGAGGCTGCTGCAAAATATGGACTACGGCCCAAGATACATGCAAATCAGCTTCACTATTCAGGTGGTGTGCAGGTAGGGGTAAAACATAATGCTTTAAGTGTAGATCATCTGGAGTGCGTAGGGGAGGCTGAAATAGAATCGTTGAAAGGATCAGTTACTATGCCGGTATTGCTGCCTGGTGCTGCATTCTTCCTGGGTATGCACTACCAGCCCGCACGTAAGATAATTGATGCCGGATTGCCGGTATGCCTTGCTACAGATTATAATCCTGGTTCGTGCCCCAGCGGCAATATTCCCCTGATGCTTACAATAGCCTGCACCCAACTCAGGATGACACCCGAAGAAGCCGTAAATGCGGTAACCATAAATGGCGCCGCAGCACTTGGCTTGCAACATGATTTAGGCACTATTAAAGTAGGGAAAAAAGCCAACCTGATTCTTACAAAGCCCATACCTTCACTTGCTTACATCCCATATGACTATGGCAATAATAATATTGAGTGGATGGTAGTTGGGTAGTATCTACAACTCCAGCACTTTAAATTCCAGTACCCGGTTCAGATAGTATTGTTCTTCTGTGCATTTTTCGCATATGGGGCAGGGTATTTTTGGTTCTCTCATGCCTAATCCCACTGAGGAAAGTCGGCTAGGTGCAATGCCTTTCTTTTTAAGGTAATTCATTACAGAGAGCGCTCTGGCATCCGACAGTTTAAGGTTATAAGCATCGCCGCCCCTGCAATCTGTATGCGCCCTTATCTGTATGCGCATAGTTGGCATGGTGGTCAGGTAATCGGCAAGGCTGTCGAGCACTACCCTGGCAGTGTCATTTAAATCAGACTTGTCGTAAGCAAAATAGAAGTGCCCGATTTCGTAAACCTTATTTACCTCAGGTACTCCAACCAATTTATTAAATGATAGTGGTACAGGCGCAATTGTGTCAGTTTGCTTAACTACAGGTGGTGGTGGTGTAAAAAGGCTAACTGTCCGTAAAATAGTATCGATATCTTTAGTGGTAGTTGCTGTAAGTGAAATTTGCTGAGTATTGTATTTTGCTTTGCTGATATTGATGGTATACTTATTCTCAGGATAAAGTTGTTTGAAGAAACCGCCCTGAGCATCGGTGGTGGCATCATGGGTGTCATTAATGGCTGATATTGCCAGGGAAGCCTCCGGGATGGGTTGTCTGGTCATGGAATCTATCACATTCAGTTGCAGGTATAGCTTTTCTTTTTTGTAGAAGAAAATATTGTCGCTTCCTTTAGCACATGGTCTGTTGGAGGAAAAATAAGTACTTCTGCCATCTGCAAACATTGCCAGGGAAATATCGTCGTAGGAGGAGTTGATGGGTGTGCCAATATTTTCGGGTTGTGAAAAAGTGTTGGTATTATCGTGCCATATACTTTTATAAATATCCAGCCCTCCCAGCCCTTCATGCCCGTCCGATGAAAAAAACATTGTAGTATCATCAGCCCAATTTGGAAAAACTTCTTCGCCCTCAGTATTGATTAATGCGCCGGCGCTTATGGGTTTGCCCCAGTTGCCTCTTACATTTCTGCAGATGTATATATCAGACCCGCCCTGGCATTTGGGTTTGGTAGAAGAAAAGGCCAGTAATTTACCGTTGGGGCTCACTGCGGGATGTGCTACCGAATACTCTTCGCTGTTATACTCGAATGGAGTGATTATTTTGAATTTCCGGGAAGTAGTATCATAGTCGCTGGCTATCAAAATCTCCAGTAATACTATACTGTCTTTATTGGAAATAGATTTCTTGCTAAGAAAATTATCCTTGCTCCGGCTGCGTGTATAATACATAAACTTGCCATCAGCGCTGAAAGTGCATGGCCCATCGTGGTAGGCGGTGTTCATTTTCTTTGTCTCGGTAAGCTTGTTGAGTTCATTGCCACAATTACCTTTATTGTCGCAGGCTATGCTGTAGATATTGTAGTACGACCTGCCGGTCCATAAGTCGGTCTTTTTCTTCAGGTCTATGGCAGTATCCGATGCAAATACCAGCTTGCCCTTCCAGAGAGTGGGGGCGAATTCGGATCCATCAGAATTGAATGGCAGCAGGGTAGTACTGCCCTCTGGAATAGCCGACAGCCTGCTTTTAGCGGTGCTGCAGCCACCCAGCATATTTGCAGCCCTTTGGTCGTTTTTGTTGGTTTTAAGATATTCTTTTAATTGTTTTGTGGCCTCATTATATTGATTCAGTTGCATAAGCAATTGTGCATACCGCATTACAACTGCACTGTTGCAGCCAGGAAGCGCCACAGCCTTAGCATAAGCGTCGGTAGCCTTCTGAAGATTATTGGTAACGGAATAGCAATCGGCCAGTTGCGAAAAAAGTATCGGGTCATTCATCTCACTAACTACTTTTTCATAAAAGGGGATAGCTTCAGCATAAGCAAAATGGTTGTAGTAATAACTGGCTTTCATGAGGTCTTTATTTTCTTTCGCATTAGCATAAGAAAGTGGTGAAACCAGGAAAAGGAAGATAATTATAACGCGTGTCAGTTGCATTTTTGATCGGATAGAGAGGGTTAAAATTTCTTTATGAACCTGGGTGTCAGGAATTTTGAATTGTCTTTTACAATATCGTATCCTACCACAATTTCGTGAGTGCCGCCGCTGTAGCCATTGAGCCCGGAAATAAGGTAGTCGTAGGCATAGCCCACATTGATCCGCTCAGTAGCCTGGATATGCACTATCCCTTCAACCGACTTATCGGTACGGTAGGTAACACCTAGCAGGAAGCGGTCCATATAAATAGCAGAGACATTGAAGTCGCAGTTGATGGGCAGGGTATATGCTGCCTCGCTGGCATACCGTAATAATAGTTGCGGTAGTACTTTTACGGTTTCATTTACGTCGAAAATATGACCTCCTCCCAGGTATAATCCCCGGGTCTGCCGGGCTATATTATTATGTATGTTATCGTGTTTTTTGTCGTAGGCATCCTGCAGCATATTGGGTACAGAAAAGCTTAAGTAGGATTTGTCATCATAGCAATATACCCCTGCTCCGAAATTAGGCAGGATATTATTTTTTACATTGCCAACAAAATTGGGGTCATTGGGCTGGTAAAGATGCAGATCACTATATTTGGCGCTATATAAATCGGCTCCTGCGCTCAGACCCATGGATACAATGAAGCCCTTGAATTTAATTCGGTATGCATAATAGGCTTTAAAGTTGGTGTTGGTTTCCACGCCTAGAGTTTCATTGGTGAGGCTGAATCCAGTTGCTACTTTTCGGAAAGTTTTCATGTAGCTGCCCACTGGTGCATCTATTGAGATATTCGCTGTTTTGGGAGCCCCGTTTATAGCATTCCACTGGTCGCGGTAATCGGCATTTACTGATGTTACATCCCTGCTGCCTGCATAGGCCGGATTATAAAGCAGTTTATTGTACATAAACATTGTGTAGTGCTGGTCGCTTTGGGCGGTTGAGGGAATTGTTGCAACTGTTATTAACAATAATATAGTGATCCACATGTTTAGATTTGACAACTTTTTAAAAGTTGTCAAATCTTTTTCTAAGTATTTCCTGTTCATAAAATTCATTTTATCGTTTTATCATCAAATATCCCGTAAAACTCTCTTTCCCATCTGGTGCATTATTTGTATTCAGTTTCACGAGGTAGTAGTAAGTGCCATCGGGTAGTTCGCCTTTTTTGCCCTTACCTGCAAAGTCGTTTTTATAGTTGGTAGTTGAGAATACTTCATCACCCCATTTATCGAATAGCTGAACGGTATTTGTAGGGAACAACTCAAGGCCCAAAATGTACCATGTATCGTTGATGCCATCACCATTTGGGGATATGGCATCGTAAATGACGATGTGGCTGCAGGTGTCGGGAACAGTGAATGTCATCAATTTGGAACAACCATTGATATCGGTAATTGTCAGCTCATAATTGCCGTTGAGCAATCCGGAGATGCTGCTGCCGGTTTGTTTATTATTCCAAAGATAACTGTATGGTGGAGTTCCTCCTTTTACGGTTGCTACTATGCTGCCCTTACCGCTCCGGCAGGTGTCTTCTGTAATGTCAGCAGTTATCTGTAGTGTATCAGGCTGGGTGATTACAATTTTTTCATTCACAATACAATCGGTAGCTTTTTCCGTTACTACCAGCGAATACGACCCTGTATCCAACCCGGTTATAAAACTGTCAGAGCTTCCTGTCGACCACCTGTACTCGAACGGAGGATTGCCTCCTGCAATTATTACCGAAATTCTACCGTTGCTGTCATTATAGCATTTTACATCGCTGATGATGTTGGTAACGGTAAAATCAATATTAATCACATCCAATGGGAACGTGGTTGTACTGAAACAGCCAAATGCAGTGGGCGCTGATGTGTAAGTAATTATAGTTGTTCCGATGGCAATGGCTTTAACAACTCCGGTAATGCTGTCAACAGTTGCGATAGCAGTATCTCCGCTGCTCCACCTGCCATCTGGGATACTATCAGTAAGTGTTATTATAGCTCCCGGGCAAACCCTGTTCTGGCCTGAAACCGTACCCGGATTCGGTAGCGGATAAATACTGATAATTTTCATTGCCGATGAATCGCAGTGGCCATTTGCCACAGTATAGAATACGGTATCCGCACTGGCAGTGATACCTTTTACAACACCTGTTGAGGTTATTGTCGCGCTGCCGTTACCAATGCTCCAGGTACCACCTGCCACAGTATCTGCCAGCTGAATCGTATCACCAGCGCAAACACCAATTTTACCCGTTATTATTCCCGGGTTAGGGTAGGGGGTTACAGTGACTGATGCAGTGGCCCTGCAACCATTGGCCAGGCCATAAGTAATTATAGCGCTGCCGCCGGTTAAACCCATAACTATCCCTGAGCTGCTACCTACTGAGGCAATGATGGGGTGGTCGCTTGTCCAGATTCCTCCGGGAGTAAGATCACTAAGGTGTGTGGTAGCGCCCGTGCAAATTATCGAATCGGGACTGATGGTTATATCCGGAATGGTTATTGCAATTACAGAATCTGTATCTATCACACTACAACCCCATCCATCAGTTACCTGGAGTGTAACAGTATAGGTGCCGGCAGTACTGAAAAGAGCATAAGCCGTATCTGTTGAGTCGGCAGTACCATTAAAGTTCCAGTGCCATTTGGTAATATCCGACCAATAGCTATGCGATGTATCTGCCAGCAGCATGGTATTATTGATACATACCGGATTTGGGGTAGCGGTAAATCCTTTTGCAATGCCATCTGCCCTGATAGGCAAAACACCAAGGCTGGTATCCACACAGCCGGTAGATGCTACATTTAAAATCAGTTTCGGAATAAATGAACCTGGATACTGGTAGGTATGGCTGATTACAGAATCTGTAATCGGCCCCGAAACAATAATGCCATCCGAGAAGTCCCAGGTGATGTTGGTTAAACCTGCAACTTCGCTGAGACTGGCATTGAATGATACCGTCAGTGGTACACAGCCCGAATCTATATTGTAAACGAAAGCGCCTGAATAACCATATATTTTTACGTGTCTCGATGCTGCAGTATCCTTACAACCCACAGAGTTGGTAACTATGAGCCGCACCGTGTCATAACCCGGCACAGTATATATAGTAGTGGGGTTGATAGCTACCGAACTGTCGCCATTGCCAAACAGCCATTTATTACTTATACCACCTGTACTTGCATTGGTGAAATGCACGGTAAATGGCGGGCAAAAAGCAAGAGAATCACTTTCGGTAAACGCAGCGAATGGCCGTGATATCCTGATATAGTTGGGCATTGTGGCAGTATCTGTGCAGCCGTGAGCATCAGTTACAATCAGGCGCACTGTAAAAGTGCCGCTGTCGGTATAGGCATGGCTGGGGTTCTTGAGGGTAGATGTGCCGCCATCGCCAAAAAGCCATAACCAGGTAACACTGGGGTAGGAATAGCAGGAAAAACCTATAGGTATAAATGCGCACGAGGATGTGGTGGATGCTATAAATGAACATATAGGATGGTAAACATTGGCCAGTGAGCGGACAATAGTATCCTTGCAGCCAATATTATCGGTTACTATTTCGGTAGTTGTATAGGAACCGGTGGCTGTATAAATATGTGTAACTGAGGGTGAAGTGGTTGATACAACGCTTGTAGTATCTCCGAATGCCCAGGTAAAATGTTGCATAAATGTACCGGGCACATCCGTGCTGGCATCTGAAAACGTAGCCCCGAGAGGTAAGCAGATACTTGCCGGTGTTACTGTGAAATTGGCTACAGGCTTGGCTACAAGTATATAATTTACCCTTTTAACTGTATCCGGGCAATTGTTTGCATCAAGTACTACAAGCATTACTGTATGGTAGCCTGTAGTATGAAATGTATCTATAAAATTGTAGTTATTGTAATCTATTGAAGCGCCGTCGGCAAACCATTGATAATGTGATGCATAACCACTTAAAACCGAAGAATGAAAAATTACATACTCATCGCGGCATATTGCAGTATCGGGTGTTGAGAAGGCCATTACCGGCCGGGAAAGATCAACGCTGAATTTAGAAGTATCTCTGCAGCCGCTCCGAATATTGTAGTCGGTAAAAATAACACTATAGGTTCCGGAGGTAGAATATAAATGTATCGGGTTCCGGCTGGTATCAGTTGTTCCATCTCCGAAAAACCAGATCCGCCGGTCATCGCCAAATGATCTGTCCGAAAAAAAGACTGAGTTGGCTGGTACACAGTTTATACTAGGGTAAACCATAGCATTGGGTGAATCAATCAAAACATAATCATTCCGTATAAAAGTATCGGGGCAGCCATAATTATAAGCTATCAATGTATCAGAGAATAACCCGGGTATTAAATAATGGTAAGATAAGGTATCAGTTGTAGTGGTCGGATTTAAACCAAAATCACCTTGTCCCATCATCCAGTAATAATACTGCGGATCACCCGAAATTGTAGTGGCAATAAAAGTTATATGGTTGGTATCCTGGCAGGAATGCAATGGGCTGGCTGTAAATGTTACAACTGGTTTTATGCCTGCGTATTCACTGTCATGGCATATAAAAGTGCAGCCATTGGAGGAGTGTAAGGTTAGGGTAATTTTAAATCCTCCCTGAGCGGTGTATGTATGAACCGGAGTTGCTAATGTGCTTAACGGGGAGCCATCGCCAAAATTCCAGGAATAGGTAAAAGTAGCGGGATAGGGATGGGCAATTGGTGGCGGAAAAGGTGGTGGAGTAGTTGAATTGATCTCTGCACTGAAATTAACTGTATAAGGAACGCAACTACCAGCCGGAGGTGGAAAGGAGTGAATAATACCATAAAATGCATTATATACTGAATAGGTATCTACCACTGTATCCCTGCACCCTAAATCGGTGGTGCTGATCATCGTTATGATATACATAGAATCATGCACATAATTATGTGGCGTGGTTATCCCCGACCCGGTATGCCCATCTCCGAAATCCCAGAATACAGTAGAGTTGGGTATTACTGTAGATGTAAAAATAGAGGTCTCCGGTGAGGGGCAGGGTATTGCAGGAGTAATTGTAAAGGTGGATGCAGGTGCCTGTATATATATGGGCCGCTTTGCTGTGTCGTAGCAATAACCATTATAGGTAATAAGTCTTACAGTGTCGCTGCCTCTTGTATGATATGTCTGATGCCCGGTGATGTTGGTGTCCATAGATCCGTTTCCATACAGCCACTGCTTGGAGAGATAGGGGCTGCTGGTATTGATAAATGTAACCGGTGAATTAATACATACCGAATCCGGACTGGTAAAGGAGGCTATCAGGTGCATTACATTGATGTAGCCTGTCAGCGTATTGCTGTCCTCACAACCATGGATATCGGTTACCATCAGCTGAACATTATAAGTACCAAGTGCAGTATAAGAATGAACAGGGTTGGGCGAAGAAGAGTTAGGACTGCCATCGCCAAACTTCCAGCGGTAAGTAAAGGGCCCCGCACCGGTAACGGCATTACTGAAAATGGCATTTACTGCTGGGTTGCAGATATGGGTTTTTGCCGCTGAGAAAACTGGTACCGGCGGATTCCGCACATGCAGAAAGCCCGGCTTGGTAAGTATAGATGGGCAGCCATCTGAGTTGGTTGCTTCCAGTGTAATATTGAAATAACCCGGGTATGAAAAGGCATGTGCAACACTTGCTAATGTGCTGGTATACCCATCGCCAAACGACCATAAGTAAGTTACTGGTCCGGGTACCCCGGCCACAGTTGTACTGGTAAATGTTTCAGGCGCTCCGGGGCATATCAACGTATCTGACTCAGTAAAGTTCACTACTGGCGAAGGGAAAACAGTAATGATATGTGATACAGTACTGGAGGCTGCGCCATTGGTGGCTGTAAGCGTTACAGTATAAGTGCCGGCTGATATATAACTGGTGCCGGGGTTGGTAAGTGTAATGATACCGGTGCCATTATCCAGATTCCAGGCATAGGTAGTTCCGGTGGCCGGGGTGGTTGTGTTGGTAAATGCTACCACAAGTGGCTGGCAACCGCTGCTGGGAGAGGCAGTAAATCCAGCCGTTACCTGTCCTTTCGCAGATAACCCGGATAAGGCAAGGAATAGAATTGTAAAAATTGATCGGGTAAATAGTTGCATATTGAATCAAATATTGTCAGACCCAATAACATCTCACTTTGCTATAAGTGCGAAAAATAAATATGCTATTAAGGTTTTTTAAAAGTTGACTAAAGATAAGTTATTCCTGATTTATTTTCCTATTGATAGTTAATAAGCAATGTGTTTTTATGTGAATCTTTTAAAAATAACCGGGAACAAAACTGAATTTATAATGAATTCCTTATTTTTATGCATCTGCTTACAAAATCAGGATATTAAACTGCATGACAGGCTATAATCCCGGCTTACACATTTTAGCCACTTTTTCTTCTTCGCCGGAGCAACTTAATGATGCAGTGGCCTGCCGGACATTGTTCGATGGGCTTATAGGTCAGTTGGCGCTGCAGAAGGTGGGCGAGGTGTATCACAGTTTTCCGGGTGGCGGGTTTACAGCTGTTGTTTGCCTGACAGAGTCGCATGTATCTATTCATACCTGGCCCGAATTTAACCTGGCCACTTTCGATGTGTTTCTTTCCAACTTCAATAATAATAATACAGACAAGGTCAGGGAATTTTTTTCGGGAACAATACAGTTTTTTAATGCAACAGTGATTTCCAAACAAGAAATATTCAGGTGATATGTATGAACTAAACAGCATCGGGACAAACCCGGCAGGAGCTAATATTACCTGCCCTCACTGCCATAATCAGTTCAGCTACTATGACCGGAGAAAAAGCGCATTTTTCGGGTGCCGGCAATGCGGCACTTTATTTGAGCGGGGAAATGATGGCCCGGTTGAATTGCGCACATTCGATGAAGCCGACCGTGACCAGCCTCCATTATTCCCATTTGGAACCAAAGGTTTTGTCAATGGAAAAGAGTACACATTTGTGGGTTTTATCACCAAGAAGCAGGCCGAGGATGATGTATATTGGAATGAATATTTATTTTACGCTACTGGTGAAGAATACTACCTGATACTTTCGGAATACGACGGGCACTGGCTGATCGTTAACCGTAATCCAAATCAGCATATCGAAATCAGGGATTATACATCATCCAGGGATATAGCCTATGATGATGGTCGGCCCTATGAATTATACCTGTGTTATAAGTTCGTTGTGGTAGATGCTGGTGGCGAATTCGACTGGAATATTCTGGAGGATGAAGAACTGGTAACTTACGAATATGTTTCTGCCCCGGTTATACTGGTCAACGAACAACGTGATCATAAAAACAGTTGGTTTCATGCACGGTATATTTCTCCGGCAGAGATCATGAAGTTGTTCAATGTAAGCCCGGAATTGTTCCCCGACAGAACAGCTTTTAACCCTGCCACCTTTTATCCTGGCTGGAAACCTTTGATTAGATTTACCGGATTGCTGGTTGCTCTTTTGGTCTTGATTCATATTTTATTATTTGTGGCCAAACCTGCCAGATCTGTTTATTCCGGATCATTTGGCTGTGAGCAGGATACTACATCGTGGGGTGCATGTAAACCCATAATAACCCCATCATTTGCTATAAAAGGCCCAGCTCCTGTTTCAATCAACATGTCATCCAACCAGCTGGAGAACAATTGGATTGAACTGCCAATGGTGATGATAAATGATAACGATGGCAAAGCCTGGGAGATCAATAAAACATTAGAATATTACCACGGCTATGACGATGGCGATAGCTGGAGCGAAGGCGGCAGGAGCCACAACGCTACTATATCGCGTGTGCCTTCCGGTAATTATCACCTTAATATTTACCCGGCTACAGTACCGGCCCCCGATGCGGCAGGCCTTACTTTTGAAATCAATGTTACCCAAAACATTTTCCTGACAGGTAACTTCTGGGTACTCTTCTTATTAATTACCATTTATCCACTGATACAATTCATTCGGAAATACAGTTTTGAAAACAGCAAATGGTTTGCTAAAGAATACGGTACGCTTAAAAAAGATTAATGGCTATGTTACAAGGATTTAATAATATAAAGTACTACCTGATCTGCATGTTGCTGGCATTTGGATTATATACTTACGGGGCTTTTGCCGGCATCTTTTTATTCGGTGATGATAATCTGAATACAGATGGACATGCCGTCAACTCAACAGGCGGGCATTATTATGGTCATGGGTATTTTTTTCATAAATAACACTGCCATACAAAGCTGGTTGTACGCAATTAATCATGGATAAACCACAAAGTCGTTCAGAGAATAAGACCGGGATCGTGTCGCATATTCTGCTGTTATTGTCTGTATTTGTTATTGCTACCTGCGGGCTTATTTACGAGCTTATTGCAGGCACACTCGCCAGTTATCTGCTGGGCGATTCCATTACCCAGTTTTCCACCATCATCGGCACTTACCTGTTTGCTATGGGCATAGGCTCATGGTTCTCTAAATACCTGGATGGCAATCTGCTTAAGTGGTTCATAAGAATTGAAATATTGGTAGGGCTGGTGGGCGGTTGCAGTGCCCCTGTACTGTTTGCCATTTTCGAGCATGTAGAATCTTTCCGGCTTATACTCTATGCATTTGTAGGTATGACCGGTGTGCTGGTAGGGCTGGAGATACCCCTGCTGATGCGCATCCTCAAAAACAACTTTGAGTTCAAAGACCTTGTCTCCAATATCTTCACCTTCGACTATATTGGCGGTCTATTGGCATCGCTTATTTTCCCGCTGGTGCTGGTGCCCTATTTGGGGCTTATAAGAACTTCCCTGTTTTTCGGACTCATGAATATTATTGTGGCCCTGCTGCTGTTGTATAAATTCAAAGAAACAAGGGGCTACAGGCGCAGTTTTTTATTCATCATTAGTATCAGTATAATTATATTTCTGGTTGCCTTTGCATACGCCGAGAAGATTATGGCTTACTCTGAGAGTATTACATTTCAGGATAAGGTTATCTACAGCAAGAGTACTGTTTACCAGCGCATTGTGCTCACCAAAAATAACCGGGAACTTCGCCTGTTTCTCAATGGCAACCTTCAGTTCAGTTCGGCCGATGAATACCGTTATCACGAGGCGCTCATACATCCTGCCATGCAGGCGCTGCCCCACGCACGCAATGTAATGGTTTTGGGTGGCGGTGATGGACTGGCAGTGCGTGAATTGTTGAAATACCCCCAGTTGCAATCCATAAAACTCATAGACCTTGACCCTGGCATGACCAGTCTTTTTACTCACAATCAGATGTTGGCGCAGCTGAACAATCATTCGCTTAGTTCACCCAAAGTAAAGGTATTCAATACCGATGCCTACAACTGGGTGCGCAACGATACTACCCGGTACGATTGTATTATTATCGATTTCCCCGATCCTGGAAATTACTCGGTTGGCAAGCTGTACACCAACTCCTTTTATAAAGAAATTTACCGCCTCCTCACCGATGATGGGGTAGTGGTGGTGCAATCCACTTCGCCATATATAGGCCGCCGGTCTTTCTGGTGTATCGATCATACCCTTGCTTCAGTCGGCTTTCTTACAATGCCTTACCATGCTTATGTGCCATCTTTTGGTGAGTGGGGATATGTTATGGCTACCAAAAATCACAGCTGGCGCAATGATGGCCAGTTGCCTGCAGGCTTAAAGTACATCAATGCAGCTACCATTAGAGATATGATGTTCTTCCCGCCTGACATGTGTGAGGTAAATACCGACATAAACCGCCTGAATAACCAGGTACTGGTTCATTATTTCGAAACCGACTGGGGGCCATATGCACACTGAGCCTACATATAACCGAAGGCTTTTCTTTAAAAAGATACTGGCGGGCACAGGCCTGCTGGCTGCTGGTGCGTATACTTCCTGCAAGCCACGCAATCCTCTTGGGCACATAAAGGGTAGCATCATCGGCGCTAATTCACAGGCAGGGCATCTGGTCAGAAATATCGCTTCATTGCCAGCCCCATCAAAGCAGGTGAATACCGATGTGCTCATAATAGGCGGCGGCATTTCGGGTCTCTCAGCCAAGAGATGGTTTCATAAAGAGGGAGTGACCAATGTGATGCTAATTGAAATGGACGATCATTTCGGTGGCAATGCACACCATGGCAAAAACGAAGTATCAGCATATCCATGGGGAGCACACTATATTCCTGTACCTGATATTAGGAATACCGAACTGCTCGATTTCCTGAAAGAGATTAATGTTATAACCAGCTATGATGCTGCGGGTCTGCCGGTATATAACGAATACCACCTCTGCATGGACCCCGAAGAACGTTTGTTTATCAACGGCCTTTGGCAGGAAGGTATAGTACCCGAAGCCGGTGTGCCTGTAGCTGAAAAAGCCCAATTCAAAAGGTTCTCTGCATTAATAGATCAATTTAAAACAGCTGTCGGATCAGATGGTAAAGATGCCTTTTCCATTCCATTGGCTAATTCTTCAGCCGATGAGGTATACCGGAAACTGGACAAAATTTCTTTCCGTCAATATCTCACCGAACAGGGTTATAATTCCATTTACCTGCTATGGTACCTCGAGTATGGCTGTAAGGATGATTTTGGCTGCAACCTCGATAATACTTCAGCCTGGGCCGGCATTCATTATTTCGCGTCACGCAAAGGAAAGGGGAGCAACTGCAATTCATCCGGCGTACTCACATGGCCTGAGGGTAATGGTTTCCTGATGGAAAACCTGAGGAAGCTGGCAGGGGACGGTATGGCATCTTCACAACTGGCTTACCAGCTCAGGGAAGAGGGCGACAAGGTCATTGTTTCCGTCTATGATGTCGCCCGTAAAGAAAGTTATACTATCAGTGCCGGAAAGGTTTTGATGTCCTCACCCCAATATGTGAATAAGCATTTATTGTCATCACTTGCAACCCCCGACCGTATAAAGGCGGTTGATGATTTTCATTATGCTCCCTGGATGATTGCCAATATCACCCTGCATCATCTGCCTCCACAGCGGGGCTTCCCGCTCTGCTGGGACAATGTTATTTATGGTACACAATCGGTTGGTTATGTGGATGCCAACCACCAGGACCTAAAGAGCAGCGCTAAGCGGGTTTTTACCTTTTACCTGCCACTGGTCAATAATGCCCCGGATGTGGCGAGAAGAAAGGCACAGGCCACCCCATACGAGCATTGGCTGGAAATCATAGCCGAAGAAATGGAACATTCCCATCCCGGTATTACAGAGTGTATGGAGCATATCGACGTATGGGTATGGGGGCATGGCATGATAGCGCCTCAGCCGGGCTTTATATGGGGCGATAATAAGAAGATTGTCTCCAGGCCTATCAACAATAAAATCTTTTTTGCCCATACCGATCTGAGCGGGATATCTATATTTGAGGAAGCATTTTACCAGGGTATAAGGGCCGCGAAGGAAATAGTAAAAACAACATGACAACTTCCGATACATCAAATCAACCATGGATCAAAACTGCAGGCTATGACAGCATCTTTATCCTGCTGCCGCCATTCGTTGCAATGCTTGCCGTGTTGCTGCTGCCCGACCGTTTCCGCCACTCAACCGATATGCCGGTATTTGGATGGGTATTTCTGGTTTTGTTTGTAGATGTAGCGCATGTATACAGCACTTTATACAATACCTACTTCGATAAAGCCCGTTTTGCTCGGCGCAAAACTTTATTTATTACCATCCCCATAGTGTGTTTCCTGGTTGGCTTTATACTGCATTTGTTTGGTGATATTATATTCTGGCGGGCGCTGGCTTATGTGGCTGTTTTTCATTTCATAAGGCAGCAATACGGCTTTATGCGCATCTACACCCGCCAGGAGCCGAAGCACAACCTATCAACAGTAATGGATACTCTAATCATTTATTCGGCTACAATTTATCCGCTCATATACTGGCACTGCACCCCGGGCCGCAATTTCAACTGGTTTGTAAGTCATGATTTTATCACAGGCAGTTCTGAGTCAGTGAAGTTTTATGCAGGTAATATTTATGTTCTCATTTTGGTTGGCTATGTGTTAACTGAATTCTATCAACTATTAAGAACAGGTCATTTCAACCTACCCAAGAATGTGCTGATAGCAGGCACTGCAGTGTCCTGGTACTTAGGTATTGTCTGGTTCAATGGCGATCTGGCTTTTACCATGCTCAATGTGGTATCGCATGGCATACCCTATATGGCGCTGGTATGGTTTGGCATCAGCAAAACCGGCAATAATGGCCAAGCAAAGTCTGTCCGGCCTGTATGGCGGTTATCGGCTCGTTGGTATGGATTATTTATATTTCTTGGTTCTCTGGTTTTATTGGCATATCTCGAAGAAGGCCTCTGGGATGGTTTTGTATGGCAGGAACATCAGGGTGTATTCAGCCTTTTTCAATGGTTGCCGCATATCGATAATGATATCCTGCTGGCAGTGCTGGTTCCCCTTCTTTCATTACCTCAATCAACCCACTATGTGCTTGACGGGTTTATTTGGCGTAAGCGATATGATTAGGATGTAAAAATTTCTGTTGAATAGCTTCACCCCAAATTGTTAGAATAACAGTTGTTGATATTACTCAGTTCGATAATTATGTATTTATTTTCAATTATTTGCATCGGATTTTGTGGTCAGATTTTCTCTTAAAATATATAGATGTAGCGAAGCGGTCAGTACCGCTTTTCGCGGTCAGACCGCTGGTATGGCTTTGATGTAGCTGAATTATTTTTATTAGCCTGTATGAAAGGACTGGCTTGTAAACACGATAGTTACCGATTTTTTAAGAAAAATGCATCGAACTCAAGTTAAAAGAAACATCAGGGCCTCAACACCTCAATATTACCACCATCCGATATCCTGATCAATCTCGATGGGCTGCTAATGGCTTCATCATCCTGCCGGTACTGCACTACATAATCAACATTAGACTTAATAGCCTCATCAACCATCCTAAATATTGCAGGTGTAGGCTGCCCACTTATATTGGCCGAAGTGGAAACAATAGGTTTCCGGAATCTTTTCACCAGCGCTTTGCAGAAAACATCTTTGGTTACTCTTATACCGATACTCCCATCTGCCGCAACCAGGTTCTCGGGGAAGCAAAGGGCATTTTCATAAACCACTGTAGTGGGCGTCTCAAAGCTTTCAACAATAGAAATGATATCGGGGTGGGGGGTAGCTACATATTGTATCACATCGCGCGCTTCAGCCAGTAATACAATCAAACTCTTACCCTTTACGCGGTCCTTAATCTTGTATATTGCTTCTACTGCAGCCTCATTTGTAGCATCGCAACCCAGGCCCCACACAGTATCGGTAGGGTACAATATCACGCCGCCACGCTGCAGCACATCAATGCAGTTTTTTATGTCGTTTTCGAAGTCCACCATAATAATTGATCATTGGTAATATTCATAGCACATTTGAAATGCCCCTTCGGACAGGTTCTCAGCCCATGCAGGCCGCATGGCCGGCAGGCTAGCCGTTCAGTAACCTCAACCACCCTTGCATGTGCCCTCAATGGCCCAAACCCAAAAGCCGGAACCGTAGAGCAAAACACTGCCGTAAGCGGGGTATTCATAGCCGTGGCAAAATGCAGCGGAGCCGAATCGTTGGCATAGTTCATTGCTGCACCTTCCATCAGTGCCGCCGATTGCAGAAACGAAAGCTTGCCACATAGGTTCACTGTTTTTCGGTTAGCGGCATTGGTGCAGATCCAGTCCCCTAGATCCTTATCACTTGGAGCACCCAGCAGGTAAACCGGGTATTGCGCCGGTAAATCAGCTATCAGGCTCACCCATTTTTCGCGCAGGAACTGCTTAGTAAACCAAACACTCGAAGGAGCTATACAGATATAAGGCTGCTGCAGCAAGGGTTTTACATGCCCATAGTCAGCTGCTGTAGGGTAGAGCCGGGGCAGATCAAAGTTGCCATCAGTTACTTCGGCTATTACTGCCTGGTTCCGTTGAACCTCATGTACCGGTTGATCGCTGTATGGTTCAGAGAGTATATGTTTTACCTTATGATTGTAGCAAAAAGACAAAGGGTTTTTATCAAATCCAGCCTTATATATTGCCCCAGATAACATCGTAATTATCCCCGACGAACTAAACCGGTGCAAATTAAAAACGTGTGAATAACCTTCTGCCCTTACCTGCCCGATGATCTTCCTGAGGTTGGCCAGTTTGTCGGTTTTCTTGTCCCAAACCAGCAGATTGGTGATAAAAGGATGGCCCTGCAGCAGGCCCTCATTGCCCTTGCGCAGCAGAAAATCGATCTGCGCATCGGGGTGGTGCAGGTGCAGTTTTTCAATAGCAGCAGTTGCCAGCACTACATCACCGGTAAACGCCGTCTGAATCACCAAAGCCTTTTTCATATACTAATCTTCCCGTGGTGCAAATTAGTGCAAAAATGTTTCTCTTTTGGGCACGCGCTGGCAAGCAATGTATATGGCTATCGCGCTATAGCAACCACCTATTGAATCTTAACCCCCTTTTCATGCATGTTGGTCCTTGGTTTTATTCCTCTTGAATCTGAAATTAATAAAAGGCGTTGTCCGCTTCCCTATTCTGTTCAGCAGCCCTATCTGAATTAAATGGCCTTCTTTGCAGCGGTTATAAATTCCTATTTGCACACCTCTGCCCTTAATTACACTGTTTATCGGCGCTATCAGCACCCCCTGAAAAGAATAATGCTGATTGAGTAACCCGGTTATTTCCACACCATTCATCTGGTTTTCTATTCCCCATGCGGCATTAATAGCGAGGCCATTCATCCTTGTTTTCCCTTGTGTTATACCCCCGCTGATACTTACGCCATTTATTACCACCTTTAGCAAAGTATCTTTTTGCCGGGCCCAAAGTCCTGTCTCATTATATATCGAATCATTTTTCCGCTTTAATGCTATTTCGGTTGAATCATGCTTTTGCTCATAAGATTTTTTCATCAAATCCGGAATCCTTATCAGGATTTCAAATGAAGCCCATGTTGAAAAAAACAGTGGTGCAGGATCAGCCTCAATACTCAATCCATTAATTTTAAGTGTTTCATTTTTTTTAGCTGGCCCTGCAAAAACGCCCACACCAATCCCATCTATTATAGTAGAATGTAGCACTGGCGTGTACCAAAGTCCATATCGGTGGTAAGTTTCGTGCAAAGTATCAGGGGCGTGATGCTTTTTATGGTAGGGGTGCTTTTGCACCATCTGTGCCTGTGCTGTCAGTACCATACTTATCAACACGAAAATCATCATTGCTTTTTTCATTTTTTATTTCTTTAGTTCCCGTCAAAAGTATTTTGCCGGCTGCTGGCATTGTTTGATATAAATCAAATTGTGCCCAACCGTCTAAGAATTTGATAATTATCAATTAATTACCTGGCAATCATAGGCCATTAGTGATGTTGATTAAATAAAGTACACCATATTGCGAAGTTATTTTTCTTTTTTACGAGGCGTAAAATCTGCGAATAGTATACTATTTAAAGACTGCTATGTAGAAAAGCGTAGTGCAGTATATGTGGGTTCTGTATCACATAAAATTAGGTTTTTCGTTTGATAAAACAAAATAATCTCAGAC
>CAIVEH010000254.1 GCA_903904855.1 uncultured Bacteroidota bacterium
AATGTCCCTTTTAAAACTATCCGGTCATAGCAACTCAACACACCGGAAATTTTATCTTCGTAGCGTTTTGTAAGCAGTTCCAATTTTTTGTTATAAAATTAGGGGTTTTCCTTTTTGGTTCTGGCTTGTCCAGGTTAGGTATTTATCGTCTTTTGTTTCTTCTACTCCCTTTGCCAGTGCAAAACCATTGGTGGTTTGATATAAGGTATTTGCTGCTTGTGTTGTAAGTGTTGGGGAGGATTGAGTGTTGGGGATGAAGCCGTGGCCGGCGGCTGATATGGGTGTTTCCGTTTCTGATTCGTATGAGTCGGTGACATCTTCCGGGTTTAAGCGCTCGTGGATGTCTTTGTGGAATTCTTCGAAATTTTCTTCTTTTTTAGTCTTCAATCCATTATCGTTGAAGCCGGGAGGCATGAACTGGCCGGGCTGAACCCTGGCACGGGATTTAATGTATTCATTTACGAATGGCTGGATAGTATATACAGCATTGGCATCAATGGATTGCACGAACTCCATGAAGTAGCGCATCATTTCGAGGTTTTCGTTGAGGGTAGCGCGGTTTTTGAGTTTGTTTACATCGAGAATCAGGCGGTGAAGGATTTTGCTTTCGGTATCGGTAATAGGCTTGTTGATGCGATCTTCGGATAAAATGCTGTTTGTGAGTTGTGCCATTGCGATATACAGGTTTTCGACAATGAGGCAGGGCATGTGCTGCGCACTGGTACGGGTGCGGTCCCACTGGTTGTCGCTGATCCAGGTGGTGAGTGTGCGGCGATTGATGCCGATGCAATCTGCGATCTGTGATTTAGTGAGATCGGTCTGGTAGAACAGTTGTTCGGCCATTAGTTTTTCTTGTTGTTTCATGTTTTTGAAATTTTTTATTTATAAATCTCATGCAAAGTCGCGGAGGCGCGGTTTTTCTGTTAGTCCTTTTTAAGCTCGCAATTCCTGCATTTCTATAAATTAATAACCGAAATTGCCATCTTTCCATTATTTTGCGCACAAAGGTAAGATAAATGGATTTAATTACCAAATTTTGTGGATAAATTGTTGATATGCGACTATTTTATTGGAATAAAATGGCGGGGAGGTTTGAATTTATGATATTAAAAACAGAGAAAAAGTGAATATTAACTTTGGCAGCATGAGTGATTCAGATGTGATTCTTTGATTACGGTTGGGGACTGGGTTTTATTAATAGTTTCAGATGGGCTGGGCTAAGATTGGGGACAACTGTCTGGTATTTTTTTTGAATCTACTTCTGAATTTAGTTAACTTTACATAAATATAGTTTTATGATTCAGGCACAATATATAGTTGATGGTAAAGGGAAGCGGGTGTCCGTTATTTTGCCAGTAAAGGATTATGAAAAAATGCTTGAAAAGATGGAAGAGCTTGAAGACATCAGAATGTATGATGAAGTGAAAGCTAAAAATGAAGGAAGTATTTTGCTGGATGACTATATTGAAAGCCGCAAACTGAAAAATGCCTAATTATACTGTACGCTTATCAAAAACAGCAGAGAAGCAATTAGATAAATTGCCAGGGAATATTTCTATTCAAATAATAAACATATTAAAGAAGCTTGCTGAGGATCCAAGACCTCATGGATATCTTAAGCTTACCAACAGACCTGGATACAGGATCAGGAAAGGTGATTACCGTATTGTTTATGATATTTATGATAAAGTACTTATTGTAGAAGTAATATCAATTGGCAACAGAAGGAATATTTATGATTAAAAACTGCGGTGCTTAAATAATATATTCGAGCTTCTTAACTCAAATCCAATAGCACCAGTCAAGCTTAGACAACAAATTTTCACTTTCTACTACACTACCAAATAAACCCCCAATCCCATCAGCAAGTATTTTCTATCCTTGCGGGATGGAACTCAATGCACTTACCGCCATCAGCCCAATTTGGTTGTGACAATAGACATCCTGATTCAATTGCTCTGTTTGGCTACAAATTCCTTCATTTTAGAATAATATCATCGCTTTGTTTAAGTTCATTAACCTCCCAATCCTGAAAAGTATTATTTTTGTATCTATGAATATTCAGGCTGAAAAAATTGAATTGATAAGACTTATCACTGAAATTAACAGTGAAAAAGCGCTCAAAAAAATTAAAGCGTTATTGATGTCGGAATCCAAGGTTGAAATAGATGAAACAGAAAGAATTCTTGCCAATCCAGCTATGGTAAAACGCCTTGAGGAGAGCAGGAAGCAAATAAAGGAGGGAAAAGGTGTATCAATTAATCTGGATGAAATATGGAAGTAACCTATTCACCCAATGCACAGGAAGATATTCAATTCTGGAAAGAAAAGCACGATAATAAGACACTTAAGCGTATAAGGAAATTGATTGAAAATATTCAAGTTGATCCATTTACCGGCATTGGCAAACCGGAGCCATTGAAATATAATTTTGCTGGCTTTTGGTCCAGAAGGATAAATAATGAACACCGGATTATCTACGAGATTACCAACAACGCAATAATCATACATTCCTTGCGGGAACATTATTAAGGAAATCGTAAATGCTATTGAAAGTAACCCAAACCGGCCTGCCTAAACTACTATTCCCACTCCACAAATAAACCCCTTATCCCATCAGCAGGTATTTTCTATCTTTGTGGGATGGAACTCAATGCACTTACCGCCATCAGCCCAATAGACGGGCGCTACAGGAGACAACTTGAAAACCTTGCCCCTTACTTTTCGGAGTTCGGGCTGATCAGGTACCGGGTAAAGGTGGAGGTGGAGTACTTCCTGTTTCTGGCGGAGAAAAAGGTGATAAAACTACCTGCCAAGCTGAAGCCTGCCAAGCTGAGGGCGATATATTATGAGTTTACCCTGGAGGATGCTCTGAAGATAAAAGCTACAGAGCGCACCACCAACCATGATGTGAAAGCGGTGGAGTACTTCCTGAAAGATAAACTGAATGAACTGGGTGCTGGTGACAGCGTGGAGTGGATACATTTCGGGCTTACCTCGCAGGACATCAACAATACCTCCATACCTCTGCTTTGGAAGGATGCTCTGGAGGAGCAATACCTGCCGCTGCTGTTTAATATGCACCTGGCGCTGTACCGCATGGCCGGCGACTGGAAGGATGTGCCCATGCTGGCGCGCACACATGGCCAGCCGGCATCGCCTACTAAGCTGGGTAAGGAACTGATGGTATTTGTGGAGCGGCTGGAAGGACAGATAGATCAACTGATGAATATACCGTTTGCGGCCAAGTTTGGCGGCGCTACGGGCAACTTCAATGCGCATCATGTGGCATTTCCGGCAATGGACTGGGAAAAATTTGGTAATGACTTTGTAAACCGCAAGCTGGGCCTGGAGCGGATGCAGTATACCACCCAGATAGAACATTATGATAACCTGGCGGCGCAGTTTGACTCGCTGAAACGAATTAATACCATACTCATAGATCTGTGCAGGGATATATGGCAATACATATCGGTGGAGTATTTTAAGCAGAAGGTAAAGGCTGGTGAAGTGGGCAGCAGCGCTATGCCACACAAGGTGAACCCAATAGATTTTGAAAATGCAGAGGGCAACCTGGGTATAGCCAATGCGCTGTATGAACATCTGAGCGCCAAGCTACCCATAAGCCGACTGCAGCGCGACCTTACCGACAGCACCGTGCTGCGCAATATAGGTGTGCCGCTGAGCCACAGCTACCTGGCGCTACTAAGCATAGAGAAGGGAATGGGCAAACTGCTGCTGAACAGGGAGAAACTGGAGGAAGACCTGGAAAAGAACTGGGCTGTGGTGGCTGAGGCTATACAGACCATACTGCGTAGGGAAAACTACCCCAAGCCATATGAGGCGCTAAAGGAACTGACGAGGGGCAAGGCGAGCATCACGAAGCAGGATATACATGAGTTTATAGGAACCCTGAAGGTGAGCGCCAAGGTAAAGAAGGAACTGAAGGCGATAACGCCGCATAACTATACGGGGGTGGAGTTTGCGATATAAAACTACCCACGTATTTTATTACGGATACGGCTTAAAGTTTCGAGGGTGAGGCCGAGATAGGATGCTATGTATTTGAGGGGTACCCGCTGCAGTAATGTAGGGTAACGTTCAGTAAAATAAACATAGCGCTCCTCGGCTGTCTGCCTGCGCAGCAGGAACAGGCGCTCCTGGCCTTTGACAAGGTAGTTTTCGGTTATTACTCTGGCTATAAAATTCAACTCGGGATATTCTTTATAGAGGCTCTGTAACTGGGTATAATGGATACGCGCCAATTTTGAGGGTACTATGGCATCGATGTATTCATAGCCGGGAGTACGGGAATAGAAACTCTGGGCAGTAAAGAAATAGTTTTCTTCAATAAACAATGAAGACACCTCTTCATCATCTTTAATATAATACATACGCATTACACCATCGAGCACCAGGTATAGATACTGGCAGGTTTCGCCATCTTTAAGCAATACCTGCCGCTTGGGCGTTTCTAAAATTTCGAAGTATTTGCCGATAGCCTGCATTACCTCTTCGCTTACCGGATGGATGCGTTTGATATAGCTATAGAGTGATTGTAACATCACATAAAGTTATGACATTGAGTTTAGCTAAGTGATGTTGATTAAATAAAGTACACCATCTTACTTGTTCTTTTTCCTTTTTACTTCGTTGTAAAAGTAATTATGTAAGAAAAGCATAGTGCAGTATATGTGGTCAGCCTAATTTTTTAGGCGCCAAAATTTTAATTTAGTGTG
>CAIVEH010000255.1 GCA_903904855.1 uncultured Bacteroidota bacterium
AAATCTGCAAAAAGACGCAATTTTTGACGAAAAGACGCAATTTTTTGACGAAAAGACGCAATAAAAACGCAATTTTTTTGACGAAAAGACGCAATTTTTGAAGAGAAGACGCAATTTTTGAAAAACATAAAATAACTGCGGATAATTCATTATAGAAATCGGAAAATACACACAGCTACTCGGAATTTTCGCACACAAAAAAAATATACATTTAATAATCAACGATTTGTGTTCCTTAAATCTGCAAAAGTGGGAAATTTTAGGCCAAAATGAGAAGCGAATTATACTTTAATCCGCATAAAATTATGCATTTCAATGTTTGATGGCTTTGCGGTCTTGCGTTTATATAATATCTATTATCAATTGATTGGTTTGCGGCTTTGCGTGAAACTATCTTTGCACAATTTTACACAGCGAGCAGTATAGCAATTTTGTGCAGCATGTGGGCAATTTTTGCAGCAAGTGGGAAGCGGTGTTCGGGGCAATTTGTAAAGGAAAATCAAAATCCGGAGTATCTTCTTTTCTTGCCTGGAGGTATGACAAACAAGGGTGTACCAATTCTAGTGCTGCAAGGGCCTAAAACCTTATCTTTGCACGCAATATATAACTATGCAGGATATTACAAGAACAGAGATTGCTTCATTGGGCGAGTTTGGCCTCATAGAGCATCTCACCAAGAATAACGAAACTACACAGGCGGGTACATTACTTAGCGTGGGCGATGATGCAGCTGTCATTGACCAGTTCGGGCGCCAGTCGGTTATTTCCAACGACCTGCTTATAGAAGGTATTCATTTCGACCTCATGTATACCCCGCTCAAACATCTGGGCTACAAAGCAGTTGCGGTAAACGTAAGCGATATCTATGCCATGATGGCTACGCCTACCCACATCACATTAGCTATCGGCATATCCAATAAGTTCTCGGTCGAGGCCCTCGAGGAGTTTTATGAGGGAGTATATGCTGCCTGCGAAAAGTTTAATGTAGATCTGATTGGCGGCGATACATCCAGCTCTAAAATAGGATTCATTATAAGCGTTACTGCCATTGGCGAGGTGGCCCCCGATAAATATGTTACCCGCAGCGGCGCCAAAGTAAACGACCTGATTTGCGTTTCCGGCGACCTGGGGGCTGCCTACCTCGGCCTGCAACTGCTGGAACGGGAGAAGAAAATCTTCCTCGAAAACCCCAAAATACAACCCGACCTGCAGAGCCAGAAATACCTCATAGGCCGCATACTGAAACCCGAACCCCGTGCCGATATCGTGGAATGGTTGCAGGGTGCCGGCATAGTGCCCACTTCAATGATTGATGTAAGCGATGGCCTCAGTTCAGAGTTGCTGCACATATGCAACAGCAGCGATGTGGGCTGCCTGGTTTATGAAGAGAAAATACCCGTGCACGACGATACCCGTACCATGGCTATGGAGTTTCAGCTGGGCACAGTAGCCTGCGCACTGAGCGGCGGCGAAGATTATGAGTTGCTCTTTACCATAAAGCAGGAAGATTATGAGAAGATCGTAAAGAACAACGACATTAGCATAATCGGCTATGTCACCGAAAAAGGCGAAGGCACTAATTTACTTACCAAGGGCGGTGCCAAACATAAACTTACAGCCCAGGGATGGAATGCCTTTGGTTAAGATAACTGTAGACTGTCTGCAATTCGTATTTTCTGAAAGATTAAATAATTTTCAGTTAAAAGAATCAGCAAAAACTTTGAGAAGTATTTGAATGATTAGAAAAAAAAGACTTTTTTTGCGCTAGTTAGCGTTTTTTTCTGTAGTTTTAGACACAAATATCAGTATATGAAGATCTGGCGTATTCGATTACTCACAGCCCTGTTGTTTTTTGCCTCAGTAACTGTTTTTATTATCAGCTCCTGCGAAAAGAATCCATGCAACAATGTTACCTGCTTCAATGGCGGCTCCTGCAATCAGGGAGTATGCCGGTGCCCTGTTGGCTGGGAAGGTCCTCAATGCTCCTATTTATCAGTTAATCGTTTTATAGGTGGGTTTGTTGGCTTTACTACCTGCAATAACGGACCAAGAACAATAGATTCTGTATGGATTACAGGCGATGCCGTAAACATTAATTTTGTATACATTAAACAGAAAAGCCAGCCTTCTTACCTGCTGCATGGCTATATTGACAACAGCACACCTACTTATTCTATTATAGTACCTATAGTAAACTCCCCTAATTTTCTGGAAGAATGGACTATCACCATCCAGAATAATAAAACACTCTCGCTCAACAGGTATATTCACGATCAGACCGTTGTTGGAGACACTATTATTCAAGAGTGCAATTTCTTAGGTACCAAATTCAAATAATCCAACATTCCTGTTACATATAATACCCGTAAACGGGTTTGATCATTATGTCTATAAAAGTATCATCTCTTACCAAGGTTTATGATACGCAAAAAGCGGTAGATAATATTTCATTTGAGTTAAGAAAAGGAGAGATTGTAGGCTTCCTTGGGCCCAATGGCGCCGGCAAGTCTACAACCATGAAAATTATCACCACTTACCTGCCAGCCACATCAGGTTCAGCCCTAGTTTGTGGTTATGATGTAGAGCAGAATCCCATGGAAGTGCGGAAGCGTGTAGGCTATCTGCCGGAATCGAACCCGCTTTACTTTGAAATGTATGTAAGGGAGTATCTCGAATTCACTGCAGGCATACACCAACTGGGTAAGGGCAGTAAAAAGCGGATTGAGGAAATGATTGCCATGACTGGCCTTGGCAAGGAATCGCATAAGAAAATAGGCGCTTTATCTAAAGGGTATAAGCAGCGCGTGGGCCTGGCTCAAGCCATGCTTCACGACCCCGAAGTGCTGATTCTCGATGAACCTACCAGCGGCCTCGACCCAAACCAGATAGTTGAAATACGCAACCTGATCAAAAACCTGGGCGGAGAGAAAACAGTACTCCTCTCCACGCACATTATGCAGGAAGTGCAGGCCATGTGCAGCCGGGTTATCATCATCAATAATGGTAAAATTGTAGCCGATAATTCCATCGAAAAACTGCAGCAGGCCAATACCAACCAGGGTGCGCTGATGGTTACTTTTGAAAAGGAAATTAACCCTTCACTTATCAAAGAACTCAAAAACCTGCAGAGCTCGGAGCAGACTGCCACTAATACATGGAAGCTGCTGACCAAAGACCCCGATGCACTGAGAAAAGAGGTAATGCAATGGGCGCTTAACCATGATATCAGCATCAGTTCGCTGCAGGCCAAAACCGAATCTCTGGAAGATGTATTTCGGACACTTACAGGGAAGTGACGTATTCTTGAGCATAGTAATGTTTATTTTTATAGGTTTATTTTGAGCGCAACCCAACTTTTAATTTGTTACTTGACATCATTATTAGGATTTTTTTTTGTACCCGCATTGTGAATTTATGCGCTATTTTTTTCTCATTCTGTTATTCCCTCTTTTTATACTAGCGCAATCTCCGGGAGATAGCTTAACAGCCTCGTATAATTTTAATAAAAAATACACCACGGAGCAATTAAGGCAAGACTTTTTATTTCTGAGGCACACCCTCGAATCAAAGCACCCACGACTATATGAATACACCCCAAAAAAGCAATTTAATGTTGTCCTCGACAGTTTATTTGGTGCAATAAAAGATGCAATGACTGAACGTGAATTTCATTATTTTCTGTTGCCGGTCATAGGTAAAGTGCATTGCGCCCATACCAAAATGATGTCTTCTCAATATTTGCTTGATCACATTAACGACTATTGCAAAGCTCCGCCTTTCCTGGTATACTTTGACGTTAAAAAGGCATATTTGGCCAGTAATTTCAGCACGGATACTTCCATACATCCCGGTGCAGAGTTGTTATCTGTAAATAAAATACCAGTAAGCGAAATTAGAAATGGTTTCCTGGCAAGGATGCCGCAGGAAGGGCGCAACACCACATTTATTTATAACCGCATAAATACGGGTGTATGGCTCAATAATGGCCTGTTTGGCCTCTTTCCCGGCTTGTGCGATTACCCGGTTACAGACACTTACCAGATTGCCTATATCATCCCTGGCAGTAAAGCAGTAAAAACCAGCAGAGTGGCATCTATAGCGTATAACGACTACCAGCCTGTTATTTTCTATAAAGAAAAGAAGAAGTATGGGTTTTATGTCAATGAAAGCACTCACACAGGTATCCTTACAATTGCTACATTTCTTGTTCAGGATGAATTCAGCACATTCGCAGACAGTGTATTTAAAGTTCTTGATTCCACAAGAATCCCCAATCTGATAATAGACCTCAGAGGTAATGTGGGTGGGTTGCCTGAACCATCGGCCGAATTACTGACACATCTGATGCCAAAGGATTTTGTGTACTTCAAAGAAGTCAATGGCTATGATGACTATAAGCGCCTATTGCATCCGGCAGTAAACAGGTTTAAAGGAAAGCTAATCTTTCTTATTGATGGTGCATGCAGGTCCACAACCGGGCATTTTTTGGCCCTTGCAAAATACTACAAGATTGGCACCATGATTGGTGAGGAAACCTGCAGTTCCTGGTCCTGCAATGATAACGGTAGCGCTTATACCTTGCCCAATACCAAGCTCATCTTTCAATGCCCTGCTTCAACTGCAACAGTAGCTGTAGGCGGCATGAAACGGGGCAGGGGCATAATGCCCGATTATGTAGTAAAGCCAACTATAAAAGATATAGTTGAAGGGAAGGATGTGGTAATGCAGTATGCTTTTAAACTGATTGCAACAGGTAAAAAGAAAAGTTGACAGTTTTACAAAGACACAACGCTGACCATCAACCCGGATGTTCTCATTAAGGATTTGTTATTTCTAATTGTCTGGGTTAATACCGGAAGGTCATTTTGGTATCTACATTTGGGAAAGTATAGGTAATGGTGTCCCCTTGTGGCCTGTTGTTATTAAGGTCGTGCATTACCTGATTGAATCTTCTGAAAAATTTCCTGTAGCTGTAAAATGGATTGGTATGAGGATGTTTTTTCAGCCCGGCAATCTTAGAGAACATGAAGTCTTCCCAATGCGAAATAAGAATATGCCTCGGATTCAGGTATCGGATAATTTCCAGCGGGTAATGGTTTACCTGGTTGAAGGAAGCAGCACAGAGAATCTCCAGGTCAATCCTGTGCTGTGCCAGAACAGATGCCGGTGGAAATCCGTAGGGCGAATTTGACGATGCCGAACTGTGATATATCCTGAAATTGATAGTGCTGTCGTTGTTAAGAAAATCAATCAGGTAAGATAGGGTCTGCCCTGTGCCGTAATGGAGTGGGCAGTTGTACCGGGTATCTTCCATTTCATACCTGCCTGATGCCAGATTGATTTTGAGTCCCAGAATCCGGATATGCGGGCCATGCTCCGATACAATAGGCAATATTCGTATGTTCCTGTTTACCCATATCCATGAGCCATCCGAAAGCCAGGATGAAGCAGATGCCTCTACGTTATTGACTATTTGCACATCTGTTATGCCGTTCCCTCTTATATAATGGCCTGCTGTTGTGTTCCCATAAACGGGAGTCCTGTTGTTCATCCGATGGCTTTTATACAGGTAGGGTACATCTCCCAGATGGTCTATATGGGCATGGCTTATCAACAGCGCTTTGATTATCCCGGTCAGATCGTGGTCTGTACCAATGGCGTGATTAAAGATGTTGTCAATTTCATTGCTCAGCGATTCACTGATATTGTGTTCATCAGTCAGTTTTTTTAGACCCGATTTGTAAGTAAAGTAGGGATCAGTAAGAATTGTGTTTTCTCCTTTCTGAATAAAGAATCCGCTACAGCCGATATAATGAACCGTAATTGCTTCGGTTGGTGTTTTAGATATATTAACTGTACCATTGTTTTGCACAAGGTGATGCCGGTTAAGGAACCTGACACCCCGGCAGGAGCACATTAGCAGAAGCAGCAGAATAACCGTATACCTGGTCAGGAGTGCATGCTTGAGTTTTAAGGTAAGAAATGAAATTGCTTTCATGATTTATTGATTTTATCTGAGTTGGTAAAAGAAGCATAAAAATAGTATAATCCGGCAATGCGTATGGGTACAAATATTTTGAGTTGATTCATCCATTTCTGAGAGCAAAAAAACTACGATCTGCTCTTTTTGCTTTTCATTTCTTTCCCTGTATTATTCAGTGGTATGAATGTGTGAATTATGATACTTTAATCAGGAGTTATGTAAGGAGTACATTACCGACTGGTTTTACTTTTGTTCATTATGAGAAGCATCATCCACGATCAGGTATCCGGTACATTCATTGAAGGGCCAATGCAATCCCAGCCCGAAAATAACAATGATCAGCAGGGCGGTGGTGAAAATCCGCCCAATAGTTCAGAACAGGCTCAGGAGAAAGTATTTCAAGGCAATGCAGATGATAAAGACATTCCATTTTATGAGATAATTCAAAGTTATGATTAACCTACTGACACCACCGGGTATCAAACCGGGAGAAATACTCCCAGGTCAGTCCTCTACAGGATATGGCGAATTAGCTAATTCCGGAAACCGGTTGAAGGGAACGAAATTAAAACGAAAGATACTGACATCTGAAATCAGAAGAATCGCTGTGCTCACTGAACCAGTAGAAGACAGGATGTTTGAAATCAGGTACTTAATTGAACAGTATTTTAAATTCGACAGTAACGAAGAATTTCTTAATGCCAATCTGCCGTAGACCCAATAATTTTATCCCGCCTGAAAGTGATTTATTCAATAGGGGCATAAATAGCCCAATAAGTAATGTCATTTATTTGCCTACAGTTTATTTTTAGAAGAAATTGTTTTATGTATTAACCTTAATTAACTGTTGTTTATGTGAATTCAAAGACCAAGATATCTAAATTGGAGAACAATCAATTTCAGAATGACAACCAATGAATATTTTAAGCCAAGCAAAGTTCTTTTCTTATTACTGTTACTTATTTTACCAGGCACACTTGGTGCAGAGGAATATAACTATGAAACAATTCTGAAACTGATGCATCTCAGAGAGTATTCGATTGTTTCAAAATCTGATACCTTTTACTTCCTGGCTACATTGCCAGACAAAAAGAAAAAAACTATAATTTTTTGTTCAGGGTCAGGCCCCGTACCACTATTAGTAAAAATGCCCGAAGGCATTTACCCATGTGCTTTTCCCTTTGATATTGACAGCATTACAAGGTCGCAATTTAATATTGTTGTCATTTCAAAACCGGGAATAAAAAGATTTGCAACAATAGCGGATATAAGTCCCGAATTGGCCAAACAATACCAGTTCCTGCAACTTGACTCCATGAACCGGCCTCCTCAAAAATACATCCGCAACAATAGTTTATACAAGCTGGGTGGAGACTGCATTGATGTAATGAGGTTTTTGAAAAAGCAGTCTTGGGTTGATAAAGATAAGATCTACCTGTTTGGCCATTCGCAGGGTGCAATAGTTGCATCTTATGTGGCAAGTAAAGTGCCGGGGGAAATCAAAGGGTTGATCTATGCACAAGGCAATGCTTATGGAATACATGCGGAATATTTAAGTTCAATAATTTATAATCAGTCATTTGCAGATGATGTTAATAAAAAAATGGATTCTGTTTACAAGCTGCAGGGGTCTTTGGTTACTGGTACTCCAGATAAAGAATTGGACTCAATATATCAATGGAAGGAATCAGACCTTTTTGATAAAAAGAATCATGACTTCTATGATCTTACAACCAACAGGTGGAGAAGCCTTGAAGAACCGCCTGCAATTGAATATTTATTGAAAACAAACTGCAACGTATTACTTATACAAGGATTAAATAGTCCCGGAGATATGGATAACAAGAATATCCCACTTGATTTTGCGCGGTATCACAAACGGAATTTAACTGCAAAGTTTTATCCCGGTTATGACCATAATTATTTCAGACAGGTAACGGATGAAAAGGGTATTAAGAAGGCGCCGGAGCAACACTGGAACGATATATTTAATGATGTGAAAAAGTGGATTCTGTCTGACCATTGAATAATTCAATAGTTTGGAGAGACCAACTAAAGCCTTGTAGCAATTTTACTATCCTGCAACTTAAGCAAGATGCCTTATTTTTGCGTATTGAAAGATACTAATCAAAACCTGTGCAGCAATGATGATAACAGGATAACCTGGTTTGCAGATAAGGTTGTAGCAAAGATAGCCCCGCCCGAGCGGTTCACTTTTCCTTTTTATTATGAGCCGCATCCGCTTACAAAAATAGCTGCTGCTGAACTACAGCATTACCTGGAAACACAAACCGGCTTTGACCACAATTTTGGACTAACTACAGATGCAGAGGATAGCCCTATCGGGAAAATGTTTGGCGTTCTGGTAGTGCGCGACACGGAAGGGAAATTAGGTTATCTATCTGCATTCTCTGGCAAGCTGGCCGACTCAAACGATCATCCAAAATTTGTTCCGCCGGTTTTCGACATGCTGGTTGAAAATAGTTTTTTTCTCAAAGAGCAGGAGGTTATTAGCGCTATAAACGGGGAGCTTGAAAACATAGAGGCAGATGAAAACTACCACCGCCGGAAACAGGAGTTGGAGCAACTAACGGCCCGGTCGGTGCAGGAAATAGCAGATTTCAAACAGCAGTTAAAAATCAATAAAGCGGCCCGCAAGGCACGTCGGGAAGTGAATAGCCCCGATGATCCCGACCATGCTCTGATTGAAGCTGATCTGGCCAAACAAAGCCATTATGACAGGCACCGGCTCAGGGTGATTAAGGAAGAATGCAAAGGGCGCATAGAAGAGGTGCAAACAATACTGGAACCGATTGATGCCCGCTTTGAGGCGCTGAAAAATGAACGTAAGGAAAGATCGGGCGCATTACAGGTGCAGCTGTTCGAACAATATGCATTTCTGAATATAGCCGGTAAAACCAAAAGCTTAAACGATATTTTTGCCCCTACTGCTTTCGGCAGACCGCCATCCGGTGCGGGTGAATGTGCAACCCCGAAGCTGCTGCATTACGCATTTGCAAGCGGGTACCAACCGCTTGCCATGGCCGAGTTTTGGTGGGGGGCATCGCCCAACTCCGATATCAGGAAGCACAAGCAATATTACCCCGCCTGTGCAGGAAAGTGCAAGCCCATACTGGCTCATATGCTGGAAGGAATGCATGTAGATGAAAACCCTTTCCTGCTGCCTTCAGAAGAAAGTGCACAGCTCGAAATTGTGTACGAAGATGACTGGCTGCTGGTTGTCAACAAGCCAGCCGGACTGCGTTCTGTGCCTGGTGTTGATATTGTGGATTCGATGTACAGCAGGCTTAAATACACACTGGGCAATATTGAGCCACTGCTTGTTCACAGGCTCGATATGGGCACATCAGGGTTATTGGTAGTAGCCAAAACCCCCGAGATACACAAGCATATACAGAAGCAGTTTCTGGATCGCACAGTAAGTAAGCGATATACCGCATTGCTCTCAAAACCAATCGCACAGGAGGAAGGAGAAATAAGCCTGCCATTATGTGCCGACCCCTACAACCGCCCCAGGCAACTGGTGAGCTTCGAAACCGGTAAAAAAAGCATAACCCGCTGGAAGGTAATTGAGCGCACCGGGACCATAACCAAAGTGCATTTCTGGCCATTAACGGGCCGCACCCATCAGCTCCGTATGCATTCTGCCCATGAGCTGGGGCTTAATGCCCCCATCGTAGGAGATGATCTTTATGGCACTGCCGCTAAGCGGTTATACCTTCATGCTGCGCAGCTTTCATTTATTCATCCTAAGACGAGGGAGCGGGTTAGTTTTGAGGTGGGGGAGGGGTTTTGAGGATACGGCATTTACATTCCTGCATCACCACCGGTTTAATCTACTAATCTTTGTCTCAGTATTTTACCCGCGCTTATTATATGTCATTGAATAATCAGGAAAAAGCTATTAAAACAACTTACTTCAGTATTATAAGTAATGCGGGAATGGCAATTATAAAAGGTCTGACTGGTTATTTTGGAAATTCCTATGCAATTATTGTGGATGCAATTGAGTCAACTGCGGATATATTTTCGTCATTATTAGTATTATTCGGTTTAAAATACACTAACAGACCAGCTGATAAAAATCACCCGTATGGCCATGGTCGGGCTGAGCCATTAATTACATTCCTTGTTGTTGGGTTTTTAATTTCTTCTGCAATTTTAATAGCCCTCGAAAGTATAAACAACATTCGGACCCCGCATGATTTGCCCAAAGCCTATACGCTTATAATACTAGGTGCGATTATCATTTGGAAAGAATATTCGTTTCGGCTGGTGATGAAGAGGAGCAAGGAAACCAATAGTTCCTCTCTTAAAGCAGATGCGTGGCATCACAGGAGTGATGCCGTAACTTCAGTTGCTGCGTTTATTGGAATATCTGTTGCATTATTAATGGGCAAAGGTTATGAGGCTGCCGACGATTGGGCAGCATTGTTTGCAGCCGGATTTATTTTATACAATAGTTATTTGATCTTTCGGCCAGCGTTAGGTGAAATAATGGATGAGCATTTATATGATGATCTTGTAAATGAAATTAAAATTGTCCCCTTAACCGTTAAGGGCGTAGTTGATACAGAAAAGTGTTTTATTCGCAAGGCAGGAATGCAATACCACGTTGATTTACACGCAGTAGTTGATGGCAATATTACAGTTAAGCAGGGTCATGAGATTTCCCATTTACTTAAAGACACACTTAGATCGCAAATACCTGAATTAGGACATGTCCTGATTCACATTGAACCTTATACATCTCGTTCGTGATTGTAACGAAAATGCCTTGGTAGCGATTTTATAACGCGCATCTGAAAATCACCTCTCAATCATTCCATTTTTACTTTCTGTATCAAATCCAATAGCTGTAATTTTGCAGTGTCACAGCCTCCAACTGGCTATAATATACAACACCTTCTCAGTACCTCCTCTTATTCCTCTTCTCAAAAGCGCCAAAACCAATAGTGATATAATGGAAGTTTCCGGTAACTCCGGGGTACCGTAATTCAAACTTAGGCATATTATAGGCATATCTTATCCTGGCAAACCATTGGCCTTTAAGTGCCTTTGCAGTGTTGCTACGGGTTTTGGTTTTACCCAGTTTGATGTCGCCATTCAGTCCGAATGTATAAGTACGGGAGAATCCCATATCCACATTCTGAAGGGAAGGTTGGGCATTAAGATCATTACTGGTAGGCCCGATATCTGCCGAAGCAATGCCTATAAATGGCGCTATCTTGAAGCGGCGGTTATCCAGTGCCACATAACCTACCGAAGCTTCGGGCAGATATACACGTGTTTGCGAGTTCCTACTCCATATGCCATTGCTGTAAGGTATATCGGTTTTTGTTTCTCCGAAACCTATGAAGTCTCTTAAATACAGGATCCAGTTTTTGTATTGTATATCAAAGGCTATTCCTAGAGGCACTGTGTTGGAATAGTTTTTGGTGAGGTTGCCGGTAAAAAATCCATATCCGCTGAAATATTCAAAACCATAGCCCCATCTGGTATCTACTTCGTATCGTATGAATTTCCGCACATAGTCTTCATACTTACTACCGGGGTGTTTTGCGAGGTAATTATTGGCCATTTTATTCAAGCTGTCCCTGGTTATTGTGATTCCCTTAGCCCGCGATAAATTATTATCAAGATATAATCTCAGAAAATCCCTGTCTGTCTCACTGAGGTCAGATCCGGCAAGAAACTGCAATACCTGTTGTTTTGAATTATTCGTTTTCTCAGCAATCCTGATATAACACTGATCATTTGACGGCCTTATTTTATTACTGGTTGATTTGTTGACAGAGTCATAGCTGAGAATATTTGTGAGCAATTCTTTGTATTCCTTTGTCCAGTAAAGGATCAGGGAAAATTCGATTGCGTAAAATACTATATGATCCTGATTAACTGTCTTGTTTGTTACCAGGTAATCTTTTACTTGTCTTACTTTGACAAGGTCGTCTTCCATTAGTTTATCAGTCAGGAGTTTCCTGCCCTTCGAAATAATATCATTCACAGTATCTGTGTAACTGAGAATTTCATTTTTGATATTATTATCCTGTGCATTAGCCCTGGTGGGTACAAAAAAGAGCATGACCAGGAAAGCCATCAAAGAGTGTCTTAACAGGGTAAAATTTTTATTTTCCATAGCTTTAATATCGATGCAAAAGTTGTTTAAACAATTTTCAAACCTACATAAAATACCCTGAATTTCAACGCAGCAAAATAAAAGGGCTGCACTGCTGGGCTTATTGCATTCTTAGCTACTGATTGGGTATGTTTTATAGGTATAGGCGTTTAGATCGCAATAATGTAGCTTTGCCTTATGGAGAGGCGAATTACCTTTGCAGGTGTGAATTCAATTATGTTCCACCAACGGTTTAAAACAGACGACGACTGCCTGGAATATTTATCCGGC